>JACRGV010000036.1 GCA_016212215.1 Nitrospirota bacterium | reverse complement strand
GTCAGGTTTGAGTGCGACCGATTGAGCAAACCCGAAGGCGTAGTTGAATCTACGCTGAGGGGTTGCGATTGAGGAGCACACAAAGATGGCCGGAAGATGAGATGCATAAATGTATAGGTTATTTTATGACAGACCCTAAGGATGGGAAGCCAAGATGAAATGTGTCTGAAGGTGAAAAGGTACTTGTTAAAAGATTGTAGATTGACCAGCAGCGTTCAATAATCTGTGCTTCCAGATGTCTTTCATACGACACTATAAAGCTCTCTCAGAGGAAATTTTGATTGAAGAGTCCGGAAGTAACTCCTGTAGCAAATAGCCCAATTGATGAAGTCAGGAGTCTCCTCTGCCGGGGTTCCGACAATTAGATTATAAAAAATCTCGGATCGCATATTATATTTTTTTTCATAGCAGTAAAGCTCTTCACTCAGCTTTGATAGAACCTTATTAGCAGACAGGTTGCCACTGGTAACTTCCTGTATGAACTTTCTTTTTGTCATGACCTTTGTACTCTTCTTCATTTTCATAACGTTATATTTACTATATACGAAGTATACATGTCAAGGGAGAGAATTGCGGTGTCGTAATACACTGCGAAACCTATCTCAGCACTGTAAATCTCCTGCATTGACCCCCCATATATCCCCCGCATACTCCTTTATCGTCCTGTCACTGGAGAATTTGCCCATGCTGGCTACGTTTATTATGGATTTCCTTGTCCAGTCTTCGGGGTCAAGGTAAACAGAGGATACCTTTTCCTGACAATTGACGTAATCAGCATAATCAGCAAGTACCATGTAGTTATCCGTCTCACGGAGGATACTTGATAACCCTTGGAATCTTTCTCTGCACCAGGGGGAGAAGAAGCCATTGGTAATCATGTCAATAGCACGGGCCAGTTCCGGATTAGACTGATAATATGAATATGGACTGTACCCGGTTCTTTTCAGGTTTTCTACCTCTCCGGCATGAAGGCCGAAGACGAATATGTTTTCATCACCTATCTCCTCTTTCATCTCTATGTTGGCGCCATCAAGTGTACATACGGTTAATGCACCATTAAGGGCGAGCTTCATGCACCCTGTACCGGATGCCTCTGTCCCGGCAGTGGATATCTGCTCTGACACATCAGCAGCAGGGATAATCTTCTCTGCAAGGGAGACATTATAGTTCGGGAGGAAGACTACTTTAAGACGGCCTTCTATTGAAGGGTCGTTATTGATAATATCTGCTACTGAATTAATAAGGGCGATTATATCCTTGGCAGTCTTGTAGCCCGGGGCTGCCTTGCCGCTGTAGATAAACGTCCGTGGGACAATATTGCCGTCTGAAGATGCCTTCAGCCTGTTATATAATGTGATGACATGAAGGATATTTAAAAGCTGTCTCTTGTATTCATGAATCCTCTTTACATGGACATCAAAAACAGAATCAGGACTGACCGTAACGCCTGCCATATCAAGGATTGCTGAGGCCAATGCCTCCTTGTTCTTCCTCTTGATCCTCCTCCACTCCTCCCTGAACCCGGCATCATCTGCATAAGGGAGAAGTTTTTTAAGCTCGAACAGGTCTGTTATCCATTTATCGCCTATGCTTGCGCTTATCAGTCCGGATAGTTCCTTGTTTATCTTCCTGAGCCAGACCCGCTGGCTTATCCCATTGGTCTTGTTTGTAAATTTACCGGGATAGAACTCATGGAAGTCCCGGAATATATCATTTTTCAGGATCTCTGTATGGATAGCGGCAACTCCGTTTACCTTATTGCTTCCGATTATTGCAAGATTGGCCATCCTCACCCTCTTCTCTCCAGCCTCATCTATGACAGACATTCTCTTCATGCGATCTATATCACCGGGGTATTTATGGTAAACATCTTTCAGGAACCTGTGATTTATCTCATAGATTATCCTGATATGCCGCGGCAGGAGTTTCTCCATAAAAGAGGCTGACCATGTCTCAAGGGCCTCAGGAAGCACCGTGTGATTCGTGTAATTTACCGTTCTTCGGGTTATATCCCATGCCTTATCCCATGCAACCCCTTCAATATCTACAAGCAGTCTCATCAGTTCAGCCACAGCAAGGGAGGGATGTGTATCATTCAGTTGAATGGCAATCTTATCCGGGAATTCGTCAAACGAACTATGGTGATTCTTATATCTCCTGAATATGTCCTGCAGGGTTGCAGATACCAGAAAGTATTCCTGCCTCAGACGAAGCTCCTTTCCCTCAAGCGAGGTATCGTCAGGATACAGTATCTTTGAGATATTCTCAGCATTGTTCTTCTGCTCTACTGCTTTGATGTAATTCCCGTGATTGAAATACTCCAGATCAAAGTCACGGCTCGATTTGGCAGTCCATAGCCTCAGGTTGTTTACAGACTTGCACTGGAAGCCGGGAACAGGGATGTCATACGCCATTGCCATCACCTCTTCACAATCCCCCCAATCATGGTGGGTATTTCCGCTCTCATCAATGAACTCACGAACATTACCATAGAACTTTACAGTATAAAGAAACTCCGGTCTTGGAAACTCCCACGGGTTACCGTACCTGAGCCAGTTATCCGGGTGCTCTATCTGCTGGAAGTCCTTTATCCTCTGGCTGAACATGCCGTACTCAAACCTGATCCCATAGCCATATCCCGGTATACCCATCGTTGCCATTGAATCAAGAAAACACGCGGCGAGCCTGCCGAGGCCGCCGTTACCAAGCCCGGCCTCTTCCTCCACATCAAATACCTCATGGAGTTCAATCCCAAGTTCCTTCAGAACTTTTCTTATCTCCTCTTCCATCCCGGTATTAATCAGGCTGTTGGCAAGCGTCTTGCCGATTAAAAATTCCATTGAGAGATAATATACACGTTTCGCATCCTCATAGTGGTAAGCCCTATGTGTCTCAAGCCACTTCTCCATAAGATAATCCCTGACAGTGTATACCACCGCTGAGAACCAGTCCCTTTTTGTCGCTGAGTATATATCCTTGCCGAGTGTATAATGGAGGTGCCTTGAGATAGATTCCTTCACATTATCAGCACTAATCACAATTGGTTCGCTTTTCAGATTGGAAACCTTTTTACCTGAGCGCATAGTAAATTCTCCTTTTTTAATTATGTCGGTTTATATTGACAAAGCAAACAGGTAGTGTCAAGGTGCACACTGTTGACGCCCCGATAGTCAGAGGGTAGAATGTTCAACATTAATATCTTTTAGAAGGGGGGTGGGAGCATGTGTCAGTCATGTGGTTGTTCACCCTGTAAAGTCTGCGGACGTGACATCAAAAATGGTGTCTGTTCCGGATGCAACAAGAAGTCATCAGAGTGTAATTGTAAGTAATGTAAGTATCCCGGTTTCAGGGGCTGGTTGATGTATCGGGCCAGCCCCCTTTTTTTATAGGGATAGGAAAGATGATGGGGTTAAGCTATTCAGGCTTCACCGGGCTACAGAACGGACAATAAGGCTCTCCCAGGTCAAGAGGACATACATGACCGCACTCAGGACAACAAATGCAATCCTTAATAGGGTTTTCACAAACAGGACATGCCTCTTTTTCATCTCTCGGGTTAACCATAAACTGTTTTTTTCTCAGGCGGCAAAACCGCTTTTCAGCCTCTGAATAATGTTATCTGTAAAACCCCTGTCCAGCCATCTGCTGAGATTCATACTCCTGTATATATTTACCGTCTTTGATGTATAGTTCATCCTATCAATCAGAACACTACCGGCAAAAGGGACTATCTTCTCTAAAAGTGCATCGGGATTCATCGGGAGCACAGGGCCTATGAAGACATAAGTCTTTATACCATTATCATGCAGTCTTTTAAGTGCATTAATCCTGGAGTTTATAGGCGGGGCATTCGGTTCAAAAATTTTTCTAATCTTGTCATCATCTGTGGTAATGGTGATCCCCACATCAATATCCCTGAATCTCTTTAATACATCCATATCCCTTATGACAAGCGGTGATTTAGTGAGTATATCCACTTCATACTGATGTTCTGATAAAACCTCAAGGCACTGTCTTGTAATCTTATATTTCCCTTCAACAGGCTGATAGGCATCTGTTACCGAACTTATGATGACCCTGCCCTTCTCTTTTCTTCTAAGCTCTCTTTGCAGTATCTCAGGTGCATTCATCTTCACATCTACAAAACTCCCCCACTCTTCAGTATGTCCTGTAAACCTTTTCATAAAAGTTGCATAACAGTATTTGCAGCCATGATAACAACCGGCATAAGGATTGATACAGTAATCAAAACCGGGAATCCCGGATTTGCTCAGAATGGATTTAACCTTTATTTCCCTGATAAGCACTCTCATACAAGCCCCGTCTAAGGAACTCTATTTATCAGCCAATACATAACCTGCGTTGCCTGATGCAACAACAGAGACAAATACAAATGGCTCCGGGCCGGTATTAATGGCCCCATGCACCTGTCCGTGTTTGGCTACTGCAATTTCTCCGGCCTTTAGATGCATAACTATGCCATCCCCCATATAATACCCTGCTGTACCTGAGATAACCATCCATGTATCCTGACCATTCGGGTGAACATGAGCCGCTATTTCCTGCCCCGGAAGAACATGCCAGACGATGATTACCGACTCCTCCGTTTCCAATACCACTGATCTGACCGGCTGACCCTCAGACGGTCGAATAAATTCTGCAACCGGAAATATCCTTGACGCTGACTCCACAACCACAACCTCCTTTGGATGGAAAATTTATTTTAATAAACTTAAACTGATTTGGTTTTCATAGGCATGGAAGCTAAGTATTGGGGGTTCTAAAAATACCGCCATCTGTGTCTATTCGCCTGATGAGGGTAATAGTTTTATGCGATTACGCCAGTAATAGGGTCTGCGGCTGGTGTGTGCCACAGCAACTATCCATATAACATCCTGAAGTTCCAAATAGTAAACAGCATAAGGGAATCTATTAAGTAATCGGTATCTGGTGTCATGTTGTTTTATGGGCCATCTATTTGGTGCTTCCTGAATGTTAACAAATATTCGGCTTATCTCCCGTTCAAGATCCAATCCTAATCCTGTGCATCTGGATTCATAATAATCTATGGCCTGCCACAATTCCAACTCAGCTTCATGGTGAATAATGATATTTTTCATGAATATCTTGCTCGTATCTCTGCAAGAATCTCTTCTGCCGGCCTCCCTTTTGCTGTGCCGCTTTTAATTTCTCTTACACGTTTTTCAATCTCTGAGTCCCATGCACTAATATACCCTTCGTCTATATTATCATCCAAACTCAGAATGAGCTCATGAGCTAACTCAGCCCGTTCCTCAGCAGATAATTGATACGTTTTTTTTACGATATCTTTAAGCAATGAAGTCATTTATATCCTCCTTCTTTTAATTATAGTACAAGGAACTCTATTTATCAGCCAATACGTAACTACTTCATCCCCCATATATTACCCCTTCTCTGTATAAGGTTTCAAATTCTTCCACTAATGATATTTTGTATTTGCCGGTTATCCTGTAACTCTCTGATTTTATTTCCCTCAGCTTTTTCTCCAGAAAATATTTCACTCCTTCTTTTAACATATCCTCTTTCGAAAGATTAAAGTCTTTTGATAAAATCTCAAGGGTCTTATCAACTATAATCTGCATTCAGCACCTCCTTCATTCATCAAATATTGTAATCTATTTTGCAATTTAATCAACACCTTTGCCTCAGCCTCTATAATCTGGACATTGAAAAAAGCTTCCCTGCCAAACCCTCAATCAAATCCCTTTTTGCAAGTTTGTTAAGCCAGGATTCAGGGATACCCTCTTTACCATAATAAGCACCGGCCAACTGTCCATAGACAGCCCCTGAGGTATCCGCATCACCCCCAACATTTACCACACGTAAACAGCCTTCTCTGAAAGAATCAGTATGATAGAAGGCCCAGAGCGCCGCTTCCAGCGTATCAATGACATAGCCCGTGCTTTTGATAACAGGAGGCTCATTGATTTTAAATGAGCCTGCGGCGATCCTGTCAATTTCATCTGCGAGTGGAGCCTTATCCCACAGCATAGAAACAAGGGTATAGCGATTTGATAGAAGATCATCTTTAGTTACCCCATTTAATGCACCGGCCAGCAAGGCCCCAAGGTATCTGCATGCATCAATACAGGACTGTGCTCCATGTGTTGTTAAGGAACTTAAACCTGATTTCTCTATAGCCTCCGCCGGCCTCAAAGAGTAGAAAAGCGGTACAGGGGCCAGCCTCATGATACATCCATTACCGGCAGAACGAGGGTCTTTTGAACCGCAATACGGCTGATGTTCCTTCTCAAACCGTTTAAGAGCAGTCCTCACAGTATTACCAATATCAAAACAGTATCCTGTACTGCTCATATAACCTTCCCGATACCAGCGAAAATACCTTTCCATCTGATCAAGAGGATCAAAGCCCTGCCGTTTAATCAGGCTGTCAGCAAGGCACAAGGCCATTGAAGTATCATCCGTCCATTGACCCGGTTCAAGTAAAAAGGGGCCACTCCCAACCATGTCCTCAATTGGTATAAATTCCCCCGGTTCGCTGAATTCCAGTGACGTTCCAATAGCATCACCGGTCGCCAGCACAAGCAATGCACCGGCAAAACGCTCAACAGGCTCCATGCACATCTCCAATCAGGCTCTTAACAGTCAGCAAAACCGCAATATCATCACAGAATCCAATCCCCGGGATTACATCCGGGATAACATCAATAGGGGTTACAAATTACATCAAAGCGGCAACCATGACATTATTACCCCCCATGGAATTTCATTGAAACTTACTCCATGTTGTTGTAGCAGTCGAAACTATATTATCCGGATTTTGGATTTGACATGGTATTATGATACTGCTATTTTATTCAAACAAAACAAATAACTTATAGTAGAGACAATAAAAGGTGTTTATTTTTTATTGTAATTTTAAGCAGAAATAAATATTAAATATGATTCCTTTATTTCCTACTACTGATTTTAATAACATTTATATTCTGTTATTAACAAAATAGAGATTGACATTATGATTCAAGAGAAAAAACATATCGTTTTAAAATTAGGGGAGTTGTTCTCTGGGCCTGGCGGCCTCGCATTAGGGGCAATACACTCTAAAGTTGAAACTGCTGATATTATATATAGTATTCAACATGAATGGGCAAATGATTATAATTCAGATTCTTGTAAAACCTATATAAGGAACATCTGCCAAGACAGACCCTATTCTGTGATCTGCGAGGATGTACGCCATATAAATTTTTTGCATCTTTCACCAATAGATATTTTTGCTTACGGATTTCCATGTAATGATTTTAGTATTGTTGGTGAACAAAAAGGCTTCGATGGCATATTTGGCCCGCTATATACTTATGGTGTTAAAATATTGAACAATTTCAAGCCAAGAATTTTTGTTGCAGAAAATGTTGGCGGAATAACATCAGCAAATGAAGGAAGAGCTTTTGAGACAATTCTTAATGACTTGAAACAAGCTGGCAACGGATATAATATTACACCGCATTTGTATAAAGCAGAAGAATACGGGATTCCTCAAACCAGATGGAGACTTATTATTGTAGGCTTTGATAAGGATCTTAATTTATTTTTTAAAATACCAAAACCCACTACACAATCAAACCCAATGACAGCAAGAGAAGCATTAGAAAACCCTCCAATCCCCAGCGGCGCCCCTAATAATGATTTCACGTTACAGTCAAAAATAGTTATTGAGAGATTAAAGAATACAAAGCCATGGGAAAATGCATGGACTGCAGATTTACCGGCGCATTTACGCCTCAATGTTAAAGGTGCGAAGTTGAGTCAAATTTATCGGCGTTTACATCCAGACAAACCATCATACACCATTACCGGCAGCGGCGGGGGGGGTACTCATGGATATCACTACTACGAACCTCGTGCGCTTACAAATAGAGAGCGTGCAAGACTCCAATCGTTTCCTGATGATTTTGTGTTTGAAGGATCCAAGGAAAGTGTAAGAAAACAAATCGGGATGGCAGTCCCTCCTAAATTATCTGAAATAATATTCACATCTATTTTAAAAACATTAGCAAATATACAATATCCAAGTATTATATCAAACAACTTTGAGCAGTTGGAATTGGTTGGCTAATAATAACCGTGGGGGATTAATGACAAATCTTAGAGCTTTTGAATCTATTGAGAATGCGCTGAATGTTTCTAAAGAGGAAGCAAAAAAGATATTAGAAAAGGCCATAATAGGTCAAGAAACAACTGAGGAAGAATCAGGCGAATGGTTCGAACAGAGGTTTTTCCCAAATTGTGTTTTTATTGATGAAGACGGTTATACCAGAATGTGTATTGACGCGCTCAAAATTTTAAGTACCACTGCGGCAACAGACTATGGAGGGAGCCGCCAGAGGGATTTAGGACAATTATGGGCTGATATGACTAGAGGATATTTGGGCGAGCTTGCTTTCTTGCTTTATTTAGAAAAAAGGTGGAAGATTGACGCAAAGTTGGGCCATGAAGTTGGGCAACTGGAAGAATATTTACCAATGGATATTCATCAAATAAAGGAAGTTGCAGGAGAATATAGACCCCCCAAATTAAAAATTAGTGTAAAAACCACCAAGTGGAACGGTATTTGGCTTGATATTCCAGGCGACCAGTTTAATCACTCCGATATACATGTCTTGGTCAAAGTGGGAACAGGGAGAGATCACCTATTTGCATTCTTTAAAAAAATAAGTGTGTTCAGAGATAAGGTTTTAAAGAAGGGGGAAGAAATTGGTTGTTTAACAGGTAAAGAATCAGAATTACTCTTTGATAGTCTACCAAGTTTTAAACCAATACCTGCTTACATTTGTGGCTTTGTAATTCAAAATAAAAAGTATCAAGAATTGTCATATACTGGCAAGAAGGGCAAGAAGCATTATAAAATACTATCGTGGAATGGTCCTATCAATCCAGGAGATCTGGACATAATTAAAAATAGAGAAGGAGTAGAGGGTTCTGTTACGTTTGAAGGCATAGGAGAGTTTGCTCACGATAGTGGTTATTTATTCAATACTGGAAATCTTATTTGGAAGGAAGATGAGTGGAAAACACTTATCGATAGGATGTAGACTTACGCCTCATAAAGATGTTTCAATGATGAATAAATTCGATGTCTATACTGAAATATTATCAAAAAGAAAAAAATTTAATCAAGTAATTCATAAAATTGGTAGTCTGAACATTAACCTGCCTTACTGGACATCAATAGATGATGCAATTGTTTATTCTGTCATAGGCCAAATGCTATCAAACTCAGCATCAGCATCTATTATTTCTTTTTTACATAAACAAGTTGGAACTTCTCATGAAATTATTAATTGGGCTTCTAATACTTATATGCTATCCGGCCCTATTTATGGTGTTTCCCAACGAAAGCGCCGCGCACTATACGAGTGGAGGAAGTATATATCATTAAACAGTAACGCATGGATGAAGTGGGGCCAATTACCCATAGAAGAGTATAGAAAAGAGATCTCCAGTATATGGGGCTTTGGAAGATGGTCCGCAGATATGATCGGTATTTTTTATTTCGGTCGAATGGATGTCTGGCCTGAAAATGATACAGGGATAAAAAATGCGTGTAAAGTATTATTTGGTCATAATAATACTAAGAAAATTAAAAAATACGTTTGTAACTGTGAAACATTAGCAGCGCTTTATCTTTGGGAATTAATTAATAGAAAAATTCTGAAAGACTTTATTAACGATTATGGACAACTTAACAAAAGAGCAAAGACATAAAAACATGCAGAATATCCGTTCAGTTGGAACAAAGCCCGAACAGTTAATTGCTGTGGAACTTAAACGCAGGAAGATTTATTTTACATCCCATGTATCTAATATAGTGGGTAAACCTGATTTTGTTTTTCGCAGAAAGAAAGTTACTGTTTTTATTGATTCTGACTTTTGGCATGGACATAAGACAAGATGTATAATGCCAAAAACCAATGTTCTATATTGGTCTAATAAAATAGACAGCAATAGAAAAAGAGATCGCAAAGTTAATAGGCTATTAAAAAAAGAAGGCTGGAAAGTAGTGCGGCTGTGGGAATATGAGATTAAGAATAGCATAAACAAAAGCATAAGAAAAATATTAAGAGCTATTGACAGATAATCGTTTACTTAATCCCTCATTATCATTGTTATAAAAGAAAGCATTAGGTTCAATCAATTTAGGAAGATGCATACTGAAAACAATAAATTGCCTTTCAATATTTTGCATTTTGTATTGATTGCAATGATGTGCCCCGCAGTATGTGGGTAATTCGTTCAATATATTATGCTCAAAGTTCTCTTCTGATAATTAGGATAACAGTAGAGGCTCTTGCAAAAGTCGTCATTCCCGTGAAAACGGGAATCCAGAGGTTTTGCAACATATTGAAAAGAATGGATTCCCACTTTCGTGGGAATGACAAATTCCACTTTTTCAAGACTTTTGCAAGAGCCTCAGTATTATTCGCAAAATAGGCAACAGGCTGTTGCCCAATTTGTTATTGTGTATAAAAAAGGCATTCCAACTTTGTCACCAGTTCTTTTACCCAATACCAGAGTAATTCTTACTCCCCCACCGCAAATACCGCTGTATGCACCGCCTCGTCATTATATTCCAACACAAATCCTGCTGTGCCGGTCTCATCCCATCTGATGTCATTGCCGAGGCCGGGGGATTTGTGGAATGAGATGTTTTGGGGGGGGGTGATGGTGGAGAGCCAGTTTGTTATGAAATCTCTCGTGACGCCAAATCCCCCCTTGTCCCCCTTTTCTAAAGGGGGGATGATAGAGGCACCCATATTCCCCCCACCCTGCCCTCCCCCGCAAGGGGGGAGGGTGTTTGGATCAGGGGATACTTTTTCGTTGCTATCCAATCTCATATCTATCGCATCAAGGGCGTAGCTTTTGATCAATTTGGGCCAGGTTTGTTTGAAGGCTTCGGGGAGGCTCAGGGCTTCAAGGCCGATGATGTTTCCGTTAATCAGGGCAACGAAGCCGGTTTGGCCATCTGCTATTGAAAAGCCGTTGATGTAGGATTCGAGGTTTCCCTTCTGGTTATCGTAAATATCGGCCATCGCACTTGTCTTTGAATGAGTTCCAAATCTTGTATGGAGACACGCGACTTCTTCCCAAACATCTGATTGTCCGGCATTGAAGCCGCGGCCTGATTTAACTGACATGTATACCCTCTTTGCCTTTCTGCCTCTGTCGGTTGGTTTATACATCCGGTCTTTTGAGCAGAATGTCCTGCTCTTGTAGTGCCATCTCCCCTGCTCAACACAGCTTAGGGTCTGTCATGGCTGTTTCCGCGGGCACAAGTATGGACGCATTGAGTATCCTGTCCTGTTTTGCCCCTGCAAGCTCTTCACCGTCAAGCAGGAGTATTGGAATGTCTGCATCGTTTCTGAGCCATAGCTCTGCAAACCTGCCGGTGTCATTGACCTCGGTCACTGTGACTATGCCCTTCTTCAGGGCCTCGTCCAGCATAAGGTAATATGTTCCCGGCGCCTCCTCTCTGAATAATGGGAAAATCGTCAGATTCTCATAAGTCTGAGGTTCATTGACCCTGAATCCTTTAAAATAGGCTTGTACATCTTTCATCGTAAACTCTCCTTTCTTTTATTATGAACTAATAAGGTTATTTAGTTTAGCTTCCTAAACCTGCTTTGTCAAGCTTAACATTTTTCATTTTTTGTTTACAACACTGAACCATATATGCTACTGTGATTATGGAGGATTTACTGATGAAGTATCCAAAAGGTCATGTAGGTAAGAGGGTCGCCAACCTTCGGAAATTAAAGAACCTGACTCTCCCTGAGCTGGCTGAAAAGTCCGGGGTGTCCAAGGGGTATATCTCACAGCTTGAGAATGAAATCATCATAAGCCCGTCCGTTGATACCCTGAAGAAACTTGCTGATGCCATGGATGTCACTATTGCAGACATTCTTGAACTTCAGAAGGTTAACGCAATAAACATTCCTGAGATTAAGGATAAGACTCTGGAGGAGTTTCTTGAGGAACGGAGAAGGGGCGGCAATCCTGTGCCTGAAGATATTATCCGTGCCCTGACTCAGGTGAAGACAAGAAAAAAGGGGGCGATGAGCAAGGAGGACTGGGCTTATTTATGCGAGACGATTTACAGGGTAACCGGCGGTAAGTAAGGAGGGGGGAGTTGCGACTCAACAACCGCAGATGGAGACACCCTTCTGTAATCAGTCTTATAGAAGAATCTATGGCGTCCGGCGGATTGGACAATAATCCTGAGGCAATTATCCGGGAGAAGGCGAAAAGCCTTTTCCGGTATGCAGTAGATTGCGGATGGAGCGGCCCGCCTTTTGATCCTGCTATTCTTGCCGGACTGCTGGGCATAAAGATTATCCCTGCAGAAATACATCTTGAAGCAGATGCCATGATTTATCCTGCCGGTGACGGCTCTATGAACATCCTGTTAAATACATCTGTTCAACTCCCTGAGCGCCGGAACTTCTCTATCTGCCATGAGATTGCACATACCTTTTTCCCTGACCATTCCGGATTTATTCAGATGAGGTCAAAAAAAACTGACAACATAGATCCGAATAGAGAGGTGGAAACGCTGTGTGATATTGCGGCCTCCGAACTTCTGCTACCCGGGGACTATTTCCTTGATAATCTGAGGCAGTACGGCATTTCTATGAGGGCAGTACCGCAATTATCAGAATTGTTCAGGGCATCCAAAACCGCCACAATTATTAAGATGACCGGCAGTGGGTTGAAGGTATGTGCCGCAGTATTTCTTGAGGAGGGTTTCAGGAAATCTGAAAATCCACTCCGTGATGGAGCAGTTCCGAAAATGAGGGTTCTTTATACCATCACCTCACCTGGGTTCAGATACTTCATTCACCGCAACAAATCTGTACCTGATAATTCGTCTGTTTACCGTACGATTGAGACAAACGAGATTACAAGCGGAACTGAGGACTGGGATATACCAGCCAATCCTGTTTATTTAGTTGAGGCAATGAATCTGCCGCCAATGGGAAATGATGATAAGAAAAAAAGGGCTGTGGCTTTGTTATTCCCGGCAGGTTAACTAATGCATAAGATCAATGCCGGCAAGGAATTCATGAACCGGCAGCATCTGCATTGTCCTTGTAGATTTTTTCCTCTTCAGCAAATATACAAGCTGGATTGGTTTTACGTCTTTCAGGAATGCATGAAACTTATAAAGTGATTTTGAAAATTCATCATCACTTTCCTTTACCTCGATTATTAGCGATGGCTATTATCAATGAGTGTCAGGAAATCCACCTCATTCTTATCCTTGTCCCTAAGATAGTGGAGTGCAACTTTACTCCCTGTCGTATCCTCCATGAAGTGAATCTCCCCCTCGTTTCATAGTCTCAAGCCTTGCAGAACCAGTAATCAACAGGTTAGGCTCTGCCCCTTAGGTATCAAATATCCCTTTAATCCATGACTTCCACCCTTTCATCTTAAGGAGTTCATCAAAGATAACGAGATCAACATCCCTCTGCCATTCAGTCTTGCTGATAAACCTGCGGAAGAATAAAATATCTATAAGACATAATCTGCAATAACTGCCGGTAAAGCTCTCTGTCCTGCTTTATCTACCCTCCTTCCCAAAGGTCTTCTTGACTACAGTATAACTTCCATGTTAGTTTTGTTACCCACAATAAGGATGGTGATATATATGGCACATAAGAAAAAATCTGATGTTTATCTGCAAGCTGTTCCAACGGCTATAATTGTCTTTATGCTGATTGTTATACTCCCCGTAATCACACTGACCGGGTGCGGCGGAAAGACAATATTATCAGAAGATGCTGTGAAGACGAGAAATATTCATGATTATGTTTTTAAGCTAAAAAAGCTGTATGAAGAACACGATGAACGTCTGACCTCTATGTTTTCCCGGGAATATTTTCCAAAAGAATTTAATGATGCAATCCTCAATGATTTTTCAAGCTTTAATAGTATGTCTCTGACGCTATTTGTTGACAGGATACAGTTTAACAAAGGCAATGCAGATGTTACCATACACTGGAACGGCACATGGAAAGATAATAAAACAGATAACGGGAAAACATTGATTGAAGGCGGCAGTATGGTTCTCCTAATCCAATACGAAGACTCCATCAAAATAACCGGAATTAAAGGTAACAGCCCTTTCGGCATATCTAAAAAAGCGAACAGTAAGCAGTGAAGGCAGGTTTTATCTGCTCACTGCTTACTCGAAAGGATTTTCGGATGAACCGTCATGAGCGGGGCGCTCACAAAGGGCCATGAAAATCAGCGGGACAAGAAAGTCCCACCTATCCTCGTAGATATGGATAGGCGGGGTTTTCTTACCCCGCCGGAAGGGTTTTTCAGATGAAAACAGATTTCCTTATCATAGGCAGTGGTATAGCCGGTCTGAGGACTGCGATTGAGCTTAGCATTCACGGGAAAGTCCTCATAGTTACAAAAGACAGGTCAATTGAGAGCAGTTCAAGTTATGCACAGGGCGGCATTGCTGTTGTCACCGGTGAAGACGACACATCTCATTTTCATATCGAAGATACCCTCAAGGCAGGATACGGTCTGTGTAAAAAGCAGGCGGTAAAAGCGCTTGTTGAGGAGGGGCCGGAGTTAGTAAGCCAGATAATCGAATGGGGAGTAAGGTTTGATAAGAGTGACGGTAAATATCTCGCAGGACTTGAAGGCGCTCATAGTAGACGACGGATATTGCACTTCAAAGATTCTACCGGCGAAGAAATTGTAAAGGTACTGAGGTCAAAGGCCCTTGAGAGTAATCATATCTCCAAACTCTCAAAACATTTTATCGTAGACCTGATAATAAGAGATGGTACATGCAAAGGGGCCATACTCTTAAATGAAAATAGCGGTGAGATATTCCCTGTTGCTGCAAAGGCTGTAATCATTGCAACAGGCGGGGCCGGGCAGATTTTTTTACGAACGTCAAATCCATCAGGAGCTACAGGTGATGGTATTGCCGCTGCATACAGGAGCGGTGCTGTGCTTGAAGACATGGAGTTCGTACAGTTTCACCCAACATCCTTTGCTCTGAAAGGCGCCCCATCCTTCCTCATAACAGAGGCATTACGTGGGGAAGGTGCACTTCTTAGAAATGTCAAAAAGAAACGTTTTATGCCTGCATATCACCCCCTTGCTGAACTTGCACCACGTGATGAAGTCTCACGATCCATAATTTACGAGATGAAGAAAACCAATTCAGACTTTGTACTATTGGATGCAACCCGTATAAAATCTTCATTACTTAGAGAACGGTTCCCAACGGCGTGGAATGCATGTAAGCAATATGGGATTGATATTACAAAGGATATGATACCTGTAAGTCCTGCTGCTCACTTTATTATAGGCGGAATCAAGACAGATATATGGGGACGTACATCTGTTCCCGGCCTTTTTGCAGCAGGTGAAGCTGCATGTACAGGCGTTCACGGGGCAAACAGGCTTGCATCCAATTCTCTGCTGGAAGGACTTGTATTCGGCAAAAGAACCGGTATATCAGCGTTAGGTTATTCAGGGGGTATCAGAATAAACAGGGAGATACGGATAAAAGACAGCGACTTTAGACTCAGTAAGGGGCATAAAAATCAGCGGGACAAGAATGTCCCACCTATCCTCAATTTATTATTCACGGATGGGGGGCCATCACCATTTGCAGATAGGCGGGGTTTTCTAACCCCGCCGGAAAAATTTTCGAGTGAAACCGTCAAAGAAGAACTAAAAAAGACAATGTGGCAAAATGTCGGAATAATCCGTTCAGAATCAACATTAAAGCAGGCATTAAAAGATATAATCTGCCTCCTCTCTTCTTTTGAAATTCATGGATTCACAAGAAAGGAATTAGAGGCTGTGAATATGCTGAATACTGCAATGGCGATCACTTTATCAGCCTTAAAGCGGAAAGAGAGTGTCGGTACAAATTTCCGTGAAGATTTCCCGGAGTGGAGCGGAAAGGTAAAACACTTTAGTCTGAAGGTTGATAGGCTGAAGACTGAAGGTAAAGCGGCAGGCTGAAGGCTGTCTTCCTTCAGCCTAAACACCTTCAGCCTATATACCTAACTTATTCCACCATATACTTCCTGTAAGTAGTCTTTACCTTGCCGATGTATTGATGTGTGGCAGGTATTGGCGGAACACCGGTATTCTGTATCACCCGCATAATTCCGGCATGATATGCTGCAAGGGCAAGGTCTACATCCCAACTAAAATAGTCCAGCAGGTATCTCAGGTATTTCGTCCCTCCGTCAACATTCGCATCAGGATTAAAAGAATCAAATACCCCAAGTTCATTGGCTGTCATAGGCATCAATTGCATCAGCCCCCTCGCCCCTTTTTCTGATATGGCATTGGGATTGAAGTCGGACTCTACGGCTATGACTGCCTTTACAAGGGCCGGGTCAAGCCCGTACTTGTAAGACTTCGTCTCTATTAATTTATTAAATTCAGATTTCTTTATACCATTATCCGATTTTAGAGAAAGATAGGATGGGACACGTTTTTCAATCTTTGGAGGAATAATCATCTTATACTGAGGGTCTGTAGGTACATTGGAAAAATGTACGGTCCCGTTTTCATCTTCATAAGTATATATCTCCGCCTTTACAGATTGAGGGCTTAACATGATTATTACTATGCAGAGATATGAAAGGAAAAGCAATGTAGAAAATAATGATAATTTCACTCGAAAATCCTCGTAGCCACCCTCCCCCTAACCCCCTCCCATCAAGGGAGGGGGAATATTCTATGGACCCTCTCCCCTGGCGGGAGAGGGTCCGGGTGAGGGGGCTTTGTTTTTATCTTGCTTCTTGCCTCTTACTTCTAATTTCTTACTTCTATTCACCCGTGCTTACTGTGAGAGGTAATAAACTTCATTATGCCTGTTTACCGGGTTTTCTGTATCCCCGCTTGCACCGCCGGTTACATAAATATTTCCGGAAACAATATCGGCAACAGCCGCATGGTGGAATAGTGGTACAGGTAATGAGGGGAGTGGTTGTCCATAGTTCACAAGTTCGAGGTCTCCAGCGTCATTAACAAAATACTGGTAAACATCCGGGAACTTATTGTAAGGATGAGTACATACCTGATCTTTACCCGGTGTCCCTTGTTGGCATACTTCAACTCCATCCCTTCCACCTAACACAAAAACATATCTGCCTAAACTTACAGCCGCGTGGTCTATTAAGGGAACAGGAAGATTATTTGATGCATAGCTCCATGGCCCCGGGATGCCGTCAACGGCTATCTTTGAAAAAAGAATCTCATTATGAAATAACTGTGCACCAAGGTCGCCGCTATTACCTCCAATAACATAGAGATAATACTCTCCATTTACATTAACTGCAACCGTGGCATGTTTGCTGAGATTATATGGAAGATCAAAGCCGGTCTGATTTATCCATCCTGTTATACTCCCATCAATATTTATTTTCCCAATCAATATAGTATTCACATTCTTTTTGAGGGTTGCATTCCACCCTCCTGTTACATAAATATACCCGTTTACAACAGTTGCAGAATGGGCAAAAAGGCCGGCCTTAGCCTGCAAGTCCGGTGTCAACTCAGGTAACTGAAGTGGAGCTGTCTCTTGCCATGTGCCGATTGTCCCGTCAGGATTTATGCTTGCAAAATATACTTTCTCGTTCAGAACAGTGTCATCCGGGCCATGTGTATATGTATTCGGGTCCGGATTCACGCAAGCAGGGTCCAATAATGGATTACAAAGGGGATTGGGGAGAACGCAAGAGGGGTCTGTAAAATTACATGGGGGCGGGAATTGAACAATCCCGCCTATAATGTACATGAAACCGTTATACGCAAGAAGTGAGTGCCCCCTCAGGTAGACCGGCATCTTGCCGGCCACACTAAAGCCGCCTACTGACCCGTCTGTATTTACTTTTGCAAAATAAACCTTATTAGTAAACCCACAATCCTGATAATCTGTATCACCGCCGCATGCTGAATTTCCACCGGAAACATATAAATAACCATTCCATAAAACTGAGGCGTGGTCCCACATGGTACGTGTAATAGTTGAAGCATTCTTAACCCAGACTTTGTCCTGAACCGGAGATGGAAATACTGTGATCAAAACACTATCAGTAATAATGGTTCCATCGGGCATGGTTAAATTAGCAGTTACTATTGCACTCCCTGGAGACACACCTGCAATATTCCCATTATTATCCACTGCAACTACATTTGTATTTTCAGAAGTCCATGCAACTCTTACATTTTCATAACTATTTCCTGATATATCCTGAGCCTTAACTGAAAATTGGGTAGTTGTCCCAATATCAAGTGCCATACTCTTTTTTACGGGCAATGCATCACTCACTGAATTAGAAGTGTCTGATGCCGAACTTCCTCCTGTAGAGTTCCCTGACCACAATGTACCGGCCGAAGGTGAATTTATCTCAATCATCACAACATCATTAACATGAACCCCATAATCAGGATAGAATCCCTGTGACTCACCGGAACTGTTTACTTTACTCCCGCATCCGGTAAAGAGCAGCGCAAAAAAAAGGCTGTAAAGTATATGATATTTTAGAAATCTTGGGTTCAACCAATAATCTCCATTGCTCACCCCCACCCTACCCCCTCAAGGGGGAGGGAATAAACTTTCGCTTAGCTCTTATATCTTACTTCTTGCTTCTAACTTCTTACTTCCTACCTCTAACCTCTTCTCCACGCCCTATCTTGCTGTCCGCATCAGGATTCAACTTCATGTCTGCGAATTTCCCTTTCTTAAAATACCGGTTACCAATCCATGCTATCATTGCCGCATTATCAGTACAAAACTCAGGTTCAGGTATATAAACCTTTATACCCTCCCGAACGCCTGCCTCCTTCATCTTTTCTCTCAATAGCTTATTGCAAGCCACACCGCCTGATAACACGAGCCTCTTAATGCCTGTCTTCTGAACTGCGGCAAGACTCTTGTGCACCAGGACATCCACTACTGCATTCTGGAAACTTGCGGCAATATCAGACCTTAGCTGCTCCTCACTGTTTAAGATTTCAGGTATATCATCAACATGGGCATACTTATACCTGCTCTTTACATAACTTAACACTGCAGTTTTCATGCCACTGAAACTAAAATCAAAACCGTCTTTTTTTAACAATGGCCTTGGAAATTGTATTGACCCTGCATCCCCTGATTCAGCACGCTTCTCAATCGCAGGCCCTCCGGGATAGCCTAGACCTAATATCTTTGAGACCTTATCAAATGCCTCTCCTGCTGCATCATCAAGTGTGCTTCCAAGCAACTTGTATGTGCCGATATCCTCGACGATATAAAGATTTGTGTGTCCACCAGAGACAACAAGTGCGATAAATGGACGCTGAACCCTGTGTTTAAGGCATATTGCCCATAAGTGGCCTTCCAGATGGTTAACACTTATTAGCGGGATGTTTAAGGAGTATGAAAGGGACTTTGCAAAGGAAATACCAACAAGAAGCGCACCAATCAAACCAGGCCCTGATGTTACCGCAACTGCATCCAGGTCGCTTAATTTAATGCCGGCCTTTTCTATTGCCTCATTAACAATAGGATAAATAACTTCTATGTGCCTGCGGCAGGCAAGCTCAGGGACAATGCCCCCGTATTTATTGTGTATTTCATATTGATAACCAATTATACTCGATAAAATCTGCCGGCCATCTTTCAGTACTGAAGCGGCGGTCTCATCACATGAAGATTCTATGCCAAGGATGTAACTCATTCTAAAATCCCCATAGCTCACCCTCCCCCTAACCCACTCCCGTCAAGGGAGGGGGAATAATCTAAGCACCCTCTCCCCTGGCGGGAGAGCTGCAATTAAATTCCTACCAAATTCCTCCCACCTCCTTTGTGGGGGGAGGCAGGAGGGGGGCTCCGGGTGAGGGGGTCTTATTATCATCCCACTTAATTCACCACTTCAGACACCGGGACCAAATCAATCCCTTCTTTTTCAAAAGCAGAAAGCCTTGCCCTGAGTGCCTTCAATGTCTCTATCCGTGGATGACCTATAACAGTAGCCTCACCCTTCTTTTTAGCCAATTTGATTGCTATATCTATCTGTCCCTTAATGTAGTCTACATCAGCATTATTATCAAGAAAAACATCACGCCTCCCGCTCTTGATCCCCATGCCCTTTGCAATCTCAAACGCCTTTGAGTTAGGAGTAGTTTTACTGTCAAGGAAATACAAACCTTTATTACGCAGGCCTCCAAGTACAATATTCATTGCATGGCTGTCTTCTGTGAGAAGCGAACCCATGTGGTTATTAACACCTGCAATATTGGGGACTGCACGTATATCCTTTGAAAGCTGACTAAGCATTTCATCTCTGGACATATTGTGCAGGATTACCCATTTGCCTGGATTTACTAATCTGCTTTGTGGTTCCATCGGCAGATGAAGCATTACCTCATATTTCAGATGGCTTGCACCCCGTGCAATATTTGCAGAATACCTTTCCCCCGGAAGAACAGAAAATGTTAGCGGTATCCCAAGTTCAACAAACTCTCTGTAAATTTTTTTATCATAACCTAGGTCATCAATCACAATCGCAATCCTTGCATTATTATGATGAGGCGGCAGAGCTTCGGGAACACTCTCCGGCTGCGGCGTCTCTATTCGCTCCTGTTTCTGCACAAGTACCGGCTTGCTGACCGGCCTGTTTCTATAAATCAGAAATAATACAGCAGCCGTAATGATAATCAAGGCTATTATTAAAATGAATTTTTTCACTCGAAAATCCCCACCGGCGGGGTAAGAAAACCCCACCTATCCATTTCTATGAGGATAGGCGGGAGATTCCTGTCCCGCTGATTTCTCACCCTCCCCCTACCCCCCTCCCGTCAAGGGAGGGGGAATAGCTTAGCACCCTCCCCTTGAAGGAAAGGAAATGTTGGAGTTTCCTCACATTACCTATTAACTAATACCTAAAAACAAAAAAAAGGCTGTCAAAGCTTAACAGATTTACAATCCTGCCACAAGCCTTGACAACCTCTAATCTTGCCTCTTGCCTCTAACTTCTATCTTTTTCCTTCTTACTTCTTACTTCTAACCTCTGCCTATTCAGACCTCTGCCAGCACCTCTTCCTCTATAAAATCCGGTCTGCCGTCTCGAAGCACGCTTTTTATCCTTTTTGACTCCTTAAACCGTCCCTTAATTATTTCCTCTGAGAGCGGGTCTTCAATATACTTCTGGATTGCACGCCTCATAGGACGTGCCCCGTACATGTGCTGATAGCCCTCATTTATAATCCATTCCTTAACCTCTGTTGTTACCTCAAGGTGCATATCGCTGATTGTAAGACGCTCGTTTACCTCATCTAAAAGAATGTCAACGATCTTTATAAGATGTTCCTTGTTAAGCGGATGGAATACCACAATCTCATCAATACGGTTCAGGAACTCAGGATTGAAAACATTCTTCAGCTCTGTAGTAATTGAGCCTTTCATCTTTTTTATCTGGGTCTCTTCAGACGGTGTCTGGAAACCTAATGCCGCACCTTTTTCAATAACCCTTGCACCAATATTTGATGTCATTATTATTATCGTATTTCTGAAGTCTACCTTGCGTCCCAGACTGTCTGTAAGGCATCCATCCTCAAATACCTGTAAGAGCATATTAAACATATCAGGATGGGCCTTTTCTATCTCATCAAAAAGTATTACAGAGTAAGGTCTCCTTCTGACTTTCTCTGTTAACTGACCGCCCTCCTCATGTCCTACATATCCCGGAGGCGCTCCCATCAGCCTTGACGAGCTGAACTTCTCCATATACTCCGACATATCTATCTTTATAAGGGCATCCTCATTATCAAAGAGATATTCAGCAAGGGCCTTGGCAAGCTCTGTCTTTCCAACACCTGTCGGACCGAGGAAGATAAACGAGCCAATCGGCCTCTTCACACCCTTTAATCCGGCACGTGAACGTCTGATTGCCCTTGCAATAACGGATATTGCCTCATCCTGTCCTACAATCCTCTTATGAAGTTCTTCTTCAATCATAAGCAGTCTTTGTGTCTCACCCTCTTCAAGCTTTATCAGAGGAATTCCAGTCATTTTTGAAACAATAAATGCTATCTCTTCCTTGCCGACAACAGGCCTTGACTTATCAAGCTGATTACGCCAGTCACGCTTTGCATCATCAATCATATCCCTGAGCTTTTCCTCTTCTTCCCTGAACCTTGCAACAGCCTCATACCTCTGCATCCTGCTTACTACCTCTTTCTCACGCAGGACATTCTTTAATTCCTGTTCAACTGCACGGATCTTTTCCGGTACAAAATGGGAGACTAATTTAGCACGTGAACCGGCCTCATCAATCACATCAATCGCCTTATCCGGAAGGAACCTGTCTGTAATATACCTGTCAGACAAGCGGACAGCCTCTTCAATAGCCTCATCAACTATATAAACATTGTGGTGGTCTTCATATCTCTTACGAAGCCCCTTTATAATCTCTACAGTTTCATCTGAAGTGGTTGGACTAACATAGATAGGCTGGAATCTCCGTTTTAGGGCACCGTCTTTCTCAATGTATTTTCTGTACTCATCGAGGGTTGTTGCACCTATGCACTGTATCTCCCCTCTTGCAAATGCAGGCTTCAGCATATTGGATGCATCTATTGAACCTTCAGCAGCACCGGCGCCTACAAGGGTATGGAGTTCGTCAATAAATATAATAATATTGCCGGCTGTAGTAATCTCTTTCATTATTACCTTTAACCGCTCTTCAAACTGTCCTCTGTACTTTGTTCCGGCAACGAGTGCCCCAAGGTCAAGTGCAACCACCCTCTTATTCAGAAGGTTATCAGGTACCTCAAGGTTTACAATCTTCTGGGCAAGCCCCTCAACAATTGCAGTCTTGCCGACACCGGCCTCGCCTATCAAAACCGGATTATTCTTAGTACGCCTGCTTAATATCTGTAGTACACGTTCAATCTCATTATCGCGGCCGATAACAGGGTCAAGCTGGCCTTCAACAGCAAGTGCTGTAAGGTCTCTGCCGAATTCGTCAATCGCCGGTGTGTTGCTCTTTTTCTCACGCTCCCTTGTCTGAACCCGCTTGAGGAAGCTGAGGGTAAGCTGTCTTGCGGTAAGCAGATTAGCACCAAGGCTTCTAAGTATCTTTCCACCGATACCATCTTCTTCCCTGATAAGACCGAGGAGCAGGTGTTCACTGCTTACAAAGTTATGCCCTAATAGTTTCGCCTCTTCAATTGCATACTCTATTACCTTTTTAACACGGGGGGTAAACGGGATCTCACCATAAGTCATGGTAACGCCGCCGGACGGGAGATTCCTTTCTACCTCCATACGAATCTGCTCAGGGGAAAGTCCCATCTTTTTCAGGACTATAAGAGGAGCCCCTTCACCATCTCTCAGGATTGCAAGGAGAACGTGTTCTGTGCCGAGATAGTCGTTCTGATGCCTTTCAGCCTCTTCCCTTGCCAAAATAATTATCTTTCTTCCCCTATCCGTAAACCGTTCAAACATTTGAACCTCCCCAGTTTAAAGTTATTATAACTACTGGATTTATTTTAATATTATCGTAGTTTAAATCTCAAAGTCAAGCTAAGGGTCTGTCATAAAATAACCTATACATTTATGCATCTCATCTTCCGGCCATCTTTGTGTGCTCCTCAATCGCAACCCCTCATCGTAGACTCAACTACGCTTTCGGGTTTGCTCAATCGGTCGCACTCAAACCTGACCGAAATCTTAGCGCCTAAATGCACAAGTTATTTTATGACAGACCCTTACCTTTCTGTAGATTTTTGACCTCATTGTCAACCACTAAGTATGTAACCATGTTGACAATCAAATTCAATTGTAATAACATCTTTCCCTGATAAGTTGCAAGTTTAATGCCCAACATTTATTGATTTTTTCATACGGACTTTATGACAAACATTATCGCCCATATTGGAGAGAATGTCTTATTAAATAAGGGGATCACACGTGATGAGGCTTTAAGCATCCTCAACCTTGAATATAAATATCTGCCGCACCTCATGTCATGGACTGACCGAGTCCGTCAAACTTTTAACGGAAATACGGTAAACATCTGCTCTGTAATCAATGCCCGATCAGGAGGATGTCCAGAAGACTGTTCCTTTTGTTCACAGTCTGTATATTCCTCTGCTGATATAACTTCATATCCCCTCCTTCCAATTGACACGGTTATAGAAGGGGCACGGACGGCTAAGGCAAATGGTGCAACAAAATTCTGTCTGGCAACAAGCGGAAACGGTATAGGCAGTAAAAAAGAACTTGATAAGATATGTGAATTTATATCACGGATAACTAATGAAGTCGGCATCAATGTCTGTGCTACCCTCGGCAGTATGACTAAGGATGAGATGACTGCACTGAAATCAGCCGGATTAGCAAGATTTCATCATAACCTTGAGACAGCAGAGGCATTCTTCCCGGAGGTATGCACAACCCATACTTATAAGGACAGGATAGAACAGGTCCGGCTTGCAAAGAACCTCGGGCTTTCAATATGCAGCGGAGGGATATTTGGCATCGGGGAGACGATTGAACACAGGGTTGACCTTGCCCTTGCAATCAGGGAACTGGATGTTGACTCAGTGCCGATAAATTTCCTTATGCCAATTCAAGGAAATCCTATATCTAATGAAAAATCCATGAGCGGGGTGCTCCCAAAGGATGATAAAAATCCCCCTCTTTTTTCAAGGGGGGGCATGGGGGGGTCATTTTCGAATGGCAAGAACATCACTCCTTGGGACGCACTCAGAATAATCGCACTCTTCAGATTCGTAATGCCTGATAAGGAAATCAGGATATGCGGAGGAAGGACTACTGCCCTGCGTGAACTCCATCCATTTATATTTTCATGCGGCGCAAATGGGATGATGATCGGTAATTACCTTACAAATGGCGGAAGGGAACCGGGCAAAGACCTTCAAATGCTCAGTGATTTAGGTCTTAAGATTGAGACACTCACATCAGTTATATAGTGTCCGGATGCGGGCATCCTCAAATAATATTCATGTAACCGGCTCAGAACGGATATTGGATGAGGCCAATCTTGCAAATGTATTTAACGAATTAGTCTGCCGGGCATTATCATCTCACATTAAGCCGGATAGTATATCTATAAATGTTGAAAAGATTGAGCATGATGCAATCTGTTATGCAGAATCCCTTGATATTAAGACTGTGAAATCTCCCACCACTGAATCTGCAGAAAAAGATGCGAAAAAGCTTCTGGAGGCTAATGGCATAAAAACAGAGATAATCAATCAAGCATTTAATCTCCTCAGGATCGGCCCGGCTGCCGGGGGAAGCAACATGCGCGGTGCAATCATTATGGACATTGACACTGGAAAGAGAATCGAGCCTGATACAAAAAGAGGGGTAAGGGTCTCAAGGATTGATTACACTGATGCGGCGAGGAAAAGCATCGAAAAGGCTTTGTTGATGCATGACATCTTTCATCATCGGGTTATTGATGCGGTTGCCATTGCAACAAAGGTTTGCAGGAGGGAAGAGACTATTGCAGAACTCTGCTGGTCTGATAATCCGGATTATACAACAGGGTATGTTGCCTCCGAAAAAAGCGGCTATGTACGCATCACAAACATGAAGGAAAAAGGTTCATCAAGAGGCGGACGGGTCTTCTTTGTAAATCCTGAAGGCTTATCACTTAACGATTATATAAACTATCTGGAAAGACAGCCAGTTATCATAAATAAGATTGGAACGGTGTATGGGTCTTAAAGAGTTACTTGATGAATTAGACGATGACTTGCAATCCATGAAGGGTCAGTCCTTATTCAGAAACCTCAGGCGGATAGATTCTCCTCAATCTGACAAAGTCACTGTTGACGGCAGGCAATACATTTCTCTCTGCTCAAACAACTACCTCGGACTTGCAAATCACAAGGTATTAAAAGATGCGTCTGTTACTGCCATAGAAACTTATGGAACCAGCGCCTCTGCATCAAGGCTCATGTCAGGAAATATGGGATTACATGAACAATTGGAAAGAGTCACGGCCGCATTCAAACAAACAGAAGATGTACTTGTTTTCAACACCGGCTATATGGCAAATACAGGAATAATCCAGGCACTAGCCTCAGACACGGATGCAATATTCAGCGATGAGTTAAACCATGCAAGCATAATTGACGGATGCAGGCTGAGCAGGGCAAAAGTCTTTATATATAAACATAGAAATACAGAACACCTCCGTTCATTATTATTAGACGCCTCTGGCTACAGAAGGAGGATTATTATAACTGAAAGTGTGTTCAGTATGGATGGGGACATTGCCCCTTTGACTGAAATTAATAGTATCGCAATGAACTATGATGCGGTACTGATAGTAGATGATGCCCATGCCACAGGGGTCATTGGGAAAAACGGGAGAGGCTCATCAGAACATTACCCTCACCTTAATCCTCTCCCTGAGGGAGAGGAAAATTCCCTCCCCTTCAAGGGGAGGGTTAGGGTGGGGATGGGGTTGTTTTCAAGTGAAAGCCAATTCATCACAATGGGCACCTACAGCAAGGCATTAGGCTCCTTCGGAGCCTATATTGCCGGCCCTGCAATCATCAAAAAATACCTGATCAACAAGGCACGGCCCTTCATTTATACAACTGCATTACCACCCTCAGTCTTAGCAGCATCCATCGCCGCAATAAATCTGATCCAGAAAGATAACTCCATGCTGAATAATTTATGGAAAAATACAATGCTCTTCAGGGAAAAGATTAAACGCCTCGGCTTTAACACCATGAACAGCGAAACCCCCATCATCCCAATACTGATAGGCAGTGCCGAATATACTATAAAATTTTCAGAACGCCTATTTCAGGAAGGAATCTTCGCCTCAGCCATACGCCCCCCCACAGTGCCGGATGGCAGTTGCAGAATCAGGACAACCATCACAGCCGGTCATAGTATAGAAGATATTGAATATTGTATTGGAGTGTTTGAAAAGGTGGGGAAAGAATTGCGGGCTATATGAAGTGAGGTTTGATGTCTGCTGTCAAAATCAGACTGCTATTTTTACCAGAATCTCATTGTAGGGGATGGAGGGTACAATCTTTTCCCTGCCTTCTTTTACCCTTTTAAGCTCAATGAACCCCATGTCAGAAAGATACACAACATCATCATAAGTATTCTTGATGTCACGTCCTAAGATTTTGGCAAGTTCATAAATTGAATTTGGATTTTTATGTTTAATTGTCTTTAAAATCCTGAGCCGTTCCTTTGTGAGTATTTTTTGCATGGTATCAATATCTGCAAAAGAAATACCCTTGTGTTTCTTTACCTTATCTCCCTTTTCGATAGCCTCCATTACCCCTTTTGCCTCTTCAAGTATCTCTTCAAGGGATTTTATCCTTATAGTAATATTCTTAATCTTCATTTTTGTCCCCCCTAATATCATAATAAAAATCTGAAAATAGCTTAGGGTCTGTTCAGAAATAACCTATACTTTTATACATCTCATCTTCCGGCCATCTTTGGGTGCTCCTCAATCGCAACCCCTTGACGTAGTCTCCACTACGCCTTCGGGCTTACTCAATCAGTCGCACCCAAACCTGACCGAAATCTGAGCGTTTAAAAGCACAGTTTACTCCTGAACAGACCCTTATCCAGACCCTCAAACCTGTATGATTCTTCGATGTCTCCATAATGCCGGTGATCTCCTTTACCTTCGGCATTATCATATCCGACTATGCGTTTACCTTCCCTGATATGTACCAACGAATATTTATATCCGTGAGGCTTATCCTGGCTTTTTGAAACTGACCATATTTTAATCTCGACAACCTCATTCCCCTCTATTCTTTTTTCATGATAAATCAAATCTGCCTTCATATTGGTTATTCTATACCATATATAAAGCAAATATGTCAACACCCAAAAAAAGTGCTGTTGTTTTTTGGTCTTGACTCTACGTGGGTAAATCCTTTACATTATCGACAAAGGGAAAATAAATTATGGAATGTATTTCAATTTTAGAAGCAAGGTATGTTAGAGACTATCGGATATTTCTAAGATTTAACACAGGTGAAACAGGAGAAGTAGATCTCCAGGATATTGTATATAAATATCAAACAGCGGAACCATTGCGTAATCCTGAAGTTTTTGCGCGTTTTCATCTTGATTCATGGCCTACTCTTGTGTGGGATTGCGGTTTTGATGTTGATCCTGAGTCACTTTATTTCAGAGCCACCGGTAAATCGCTATGGGAATCTAAAACACCCTGAGAAACGCCTCGACCTTGCATTCTCCGTTCGCCAAGTCTTGACGTGACTTTTCCGAAAATACCCTTCTGTCATCCCCGAATGCCTCTATCGGGGATATAGTTTGTCTAAAAATAGATGCCCGATTAAAAACTTCGGGAATGACAAGATTATGGAGCCTTATTTCCATGCCCTTTATAGGCCCCAGTTCATGACGGCTCATCCGATGAAAAGCAATGTATCATTTGATCCAGTCAATGTAAGTTCGTTCGGTATGGATGGAGTAATGGTGCAGGCACATCATGCTCCTGACTTGGTCAAGATTTTTTGGTTTTTGGTCTTGACTCTACATGTGTAAAACCTTTACAGTATCATTAATAATATCGGGGCAGATTTGCCATGCATCATACTATGCTTGGGCCTTAATTATGAAACCAGTGGTTCAAATAGAACGTACAGGTTGCGGTATCGCGAGCGTTGCCGCTATTG
Organism: Nitrospirota bacterium; assembly: GCA_016212215.1. Taxonomy (NCBI): domain Bacteria; kingdom Pseudomonadati; phylum Nitrospirota; species Nitrospirota bacterium. The sequence continues at coordinate 23,692 of JACRGV010000036.1, read as the reverse complement.
CCGGTCTTTCGTACCCAAAGACAAAATCGATCGCAAATTCTCTGGGCATCTTCGCCCACAACCAGAGCTTATGGTCAGAAACTTCGCATGTACGAAAACTACTGACCTACTTCAAAATTAAAACTGGTTCTCGTGAAATTCCGTTTCATTCATGGGAAGCCCTACCAGATATAGCTCTCTTGTCAATCAAGTGGCATATTGAGAAGGGCCAGCCATATTGGCATTGGGTAGTGTTCGTTCGCGAAAACGGGCATGCCTACGTACTGGACTCAAAGAAGAGCCTGTGTACAAATATCAGAAAAGACTTTGGGCGCATGAAACCGAAGTGGTATATCCCAGTCACAGATACCCCACAACATCATCAAGCAGACGCACCAGATGCAGCCCACCGCTGAAGGCAGGCGTTAGATTAAATGAAGAAATAGGGAAACGTTATCTTTATGCGACAAACTGTTATACTGAATGAACAATAAAAGGAGGACTGAGTAATGATAAACATATCCATACCAGACTCAGTTGAAGCGGCAATGAAGCTGCCGGAGAAAGAGAAACAGCGGGAACTGCTGATAGCCTTCCAGAGCATTGACGGATTGGATATGATAATAGTCGCGTTACTTGAACATAAAAAAACAAAATAATGAATAAGGTGGTTCTCATTACTGGTGCATCACGCGGGCTTGGACGGCTGCTGGCCTTACGATTTGCTGAGGCAGGATGCCGTGTGGTTATAAACTATCTGAAAAGCAAAGAAGCCGCTGTGGAGACTGCGGATGAAATTATAAATAAAGGTGGGGAGGCTGTTGTTTGTTATGCTGACGTTGGATGTGCAGATGATGTAAACTCAATGATTGAATCAATAGTACAAAGGTGGGGGGCTATTGGTATTCTTATTAATAATGCAGGTAAGTCGCGGGATAATCTCCTGATGAATGTTAAGACAGATGAATGGGAGGATGTATTGAGAACAAACCTTACCGGTACATTCAATACAATGAGGGCAGCGGCGGATGTAATGATAAAAAATGGGACGGGTCATATAATCAATATCTCTTCATACAGCGGTATTAAAGGCAGGGCAGGTCAATCTGCTTATGCAGCATCCAAGGCAGGACTGATTGGCCTAACAAAATCAGCAGCTCTGGAACTAGGTAGCTACGGTATACAGGTGAATGCAGTTATACCTGGCTTTTTGAATACAGACATGACAGCAGATTTGACTGAACCCATTAGAGGAAATATTATCTCCTCTAATATATTACAAAGAGAGCAGGACATGGAAGAAGTTGCTGATTTCATATATAACCTTTCTACGATGAAAAACGTATCCGGACAGGTGTTCAATCTGGACAGCAGGATAGTATAGCAGTGAGCAATGAGCAGAAGTAAGAAGCAAGAAGATAGAAGCAAGAAAAAGGGCATGAGCCTTCGGCTCACAAAGGATGATGAAAATAAGGCCCCCTTACCCGGTGCCCCCCTCCTGCCTCCCCCCGCAAGGGAGGGGGGAGGAGTTTGGTAGGAATTTAATTGCAGCTCTCCCGCCAGGGGAGGGGGATGCTAAGCTTTTCCCCCTCCCTTGACGGGAGGGGGTTAGGAGGAGGGTGAGCTATGGTGATTTTCGGATGAACCCTCATGAGCGAGGGTTCACAAAGGGCCATGAAAATCAGCGGGACAAGAAAGTCCCGCCTATCCTAGTAGAAATGAATAGGCGGGGTTTTCTTACCCCGCCGGAAGGGATTTTTGGATGAACTCCTATGAACATAGGGTTCCAAAGGACCATGAAAATCAGCGGGACAGGAATGTCCCGCCTATCCTCGTAGAAATGAATAGGCGGGGTTTTCCAACCCCGCCGGAGGTGATTTTCGGATGAACGGCATCTTTATCACAGCTACAGACACCGGAGTCGGCAAGACATTTGTAAGTGCAGGCATTGCATCCGCATTAAAGAATAGCGGGATAAATACAGGTATCATGAAACCCGTTCATACGGGCTGCATAATAAAAAAAGGGAGGCTTATCCCTGAAGATACTCTTTACCTTATGAAGGCCGCATCTGTTGATGACCCGATAGAACTTGTCACACCGTATATGTTCAGAGAACCTGTCGCACCCTCTGTAGCCGCTGAGATATCAGGCACCCCTATAGACATTAGAAAGATAATAAAAGCATATAAGGTATTATGCAGGCAACATGAATATATGATTGTTGAAGGAATAGGCGGCATCATGGTCCCCATAATAAGGTATTTTTATGTGGCGGACCTTATAAAAAAACTTGGCCTGCCTGCACTCATCATAACAAGGCCTGACCTCGGAACTATAAATCACACGCTGCTTACAATTAACTACATGAAAAATAAAAATATTCAAATCAAAGGGATAGTCATAAATCATGCGGGAAAAGGGGGAAAGACACTTGCAGAAAAAACCTGCGTCGAAACTATAGAGAAGTATTCAGAGATACCTGTAATAGGAATAATCCCATTTATATCAGGCAATAACCCGCTTAATCACAAATCTTTTCAAAGACTCTCCGATACCCTATTGAGACCGCTCTTGTAACTATCGTTACTTTCTATTAAAATAAGCTCGTCAAAAGAAGGAGGTAGCAATGCCGATATACGAATACAAATGTAATGACTGTAAGAAAAAGATAACACTGCTGATCATGAACCGTTCTGAGCAGCCGCTGTGCAGTATTTGCGGCGGGGGCAACCTTTCAAGACTTTTGTCCAGATTTGCCGCACCAAAATCTGAAGAGGCAAGGCTTGAGTCTATGGCTGACCCCGGAAAATGGGGTGACCTCGATGAAAATGACCCGGCAAGCATGGCGAAGGTTATGAAGAAGATGGGAAAGGAATTCGGAGATGAACTTGGGGATGATTTTGAACAGGAGTTGGACGCAGCAGTGGAAGAGGCCGCTCATGGAGAAGCCCCTGGCGGAGAAACGATGCCGTCAGAAGTATAAAAAATGAAGGATTCAAGGATTCAAAAGATCAAGTAAAGAAATCCGCTCGAACCCTTGAACCCTCGCCCCCTTGAACCCTATACTTTTAAACATGAAACCACTTATCCATTCCTACCTCATAAACAGCCCCTTCGGTGACCCCGGACTTTATATCGAAATAATGTGGGAGAAACGGGCTATCCTTTTTGACCTTGGAGATAACACTTCTCTGGAGCCGTCAAAACTGCTTAAAGTCTCGGATGTCTTTATCTCTCATACACACATGGACCATTTTGCAGGGTTTGACCATCTTTTAAGACTCCTTTTAAAACGGGAAAAGGGGCTGAGGATGTTCGGCCCCCCTGGTATTATTGATAATGTTGAGGGCAAGTTAAAGGGATACACATGGAATTTGGTAGATGGTTATGCCTTCATATTGCATGTGACAGAGGTTTATCCTGATAAAATCAATATGGCAGAGTTCCGTGCAAATGAAGGCTTCAAGCGGCATAACTTAGGCTCTCTACCTTTTTCCGGGACTCTACTTGAAGAAGATATGCTTACAATCTCTGCCTGCCATTTAGACCACAAAGTCCCATCGCTTGGATTCAGCATAAGAGAACGGTTTCACATCAACATCAATAAAGACAAATTGGATGCTATTGGCCTGCCTATTGGGCCATGGCTGAAGGAATTTAAAGAGGCTCTATGGCAGGGTCAACGTGAAGAGGATGATTTTAGTATTTTATTAGACAACCATCCTGTAAATTTCCCATTAGGAGAGCTGAAGAACAGGATTGCCGTAATCACTGAAGGGCAAAAAATATCTTATATCGTTGATTCCAAATACACTGCTGAAAATGTGGACAAGATAGTCCGGTTGGCTGAAGGCTCTGATGTTATGTATTGTGAATCAGCCTATCTGCACGAAGATGTTGACCTGGCGTCAGAACGGTTTCACCTGACAGCAAAACAGACCGGCAGTCTTGCCAGGGCTGCAAAGGCAAAGAGACTCGTAATACTCCACTTTTCTCCAAGATATAAGGATAACCCCTCTCTATTGTATAAGGAGGCAATGGAGGAATTAAATCAGAAGATACCCCCCCTCACCCCCCCTTAAACAAAGGGGGGGAATTATTATTTTCCTTTGTGGAATCCGTAAGCTCAGGGGACCTGCCGCATAAATTATCCGCTTAATAAGTGTCCGAATTTCTTCTCTTTAGTCTCAAGGTAAAAACGGTTGTATTTATTAGGCTGGATAATTAAAGGGATGCGCTCAGTTATTTTCACTCCGTATTGTTCAAGGTCAGCTATCTTGTGGGGATTGTTGGTCATAAGCCTTACAGACTTAATCTTTAATGACCTTATAAGATGGGCTGCAACGCTGTACTCTCTTTCATCATCACGAAAGCCGAGCGCTATGTTGGCCTCTTTTGTATCAAGCCCCTCTTCCTGAAGTGCATACGCCTTAATCTTATTACTAAAACCTATGCCCCTCCCTTCCTGTCTCAGATAAATAAGTACACCTGCCTTGACCTTCTCTATGGTATGTAATGCAGTGATAAGCTGGTCATGGCAGTCGCAGCGAAGCGAACCAAACACATCGCCGGTAAGACACTCGGAGTGCAGCCTGACAACCACGTCCTCCTGGTTAATGACATTCCCATGCACAAGTGCCGCATGGTCTTTATTGTCACGGTTATTAAAGAATGCAATTGCCTGAAACCGGCCATAGCGTGAAGGTAGGTCTGCAACCGCTGTTATTCGCCCGCATATCTTATCCCGGCCAATCCCTTCACACTCATGGTCACGGTTTTCAGCCAGCAATTCCAATATAACTTTTTTTGATAAACCTTTCACAGTTTCTTTCACTCAATAATCTCCATAGTTCACCCTCCCCCTCACCCTCACCCCCTCCCGTCAAGGGAGGGGGGATTAACGGGGACATCTCCCCTCCGCTTGCGGGAGGGGGTTAAGGGGAGGGGTAAGGTTCTTGTCAATGCGATTAGGGTTAAGAAAACGGATTGTGCATTATCTCTTCCCCAACTGTAGAAGCAGGCCCGTGGCCGGGGAAAATATGTACTGCCCTATCCAGTGATAAAATCTCTCTTCTAACGGATTCAAGTAAGCTATTATATCCAGCCATATTATATGCCCTCCCTACTGAACCCGCAAATATTGTATCCCCTGAGAAACAGTAATTCCCTGCAATATAACATGTACTGCCGGGAGTATGTCCCGGTGTAACCACAGCACTAACCTCAAGCAATCCTGCCTTAAATCCTGAGCCTGATTTCACAGCAAATACATTTTTATTAATGTCATCATCCATCCCTATATCATCTTCTCCTTCAGGTATTCCAATGCCTGCACCTGTTACCCTGCAAATATCGCTCACCCCGCCGGTATGGTCAAAATGTCCATGAGTGAGGAAGACATACGTCAACTTCATACTATTGTTCTTTAAAGTTTCTAAAACCTTTTTACTGTTATTTCCTGTGTCAAACCCTACTGCAAGACCATTTACCTTATCCATTAACAAATAACCATTTACCTTATATGAACCTGCCTGCCCCTCAATTACTGCAACATCGGATAACTCATCTCCTAAACGGGAAAATTCCTCAGGATACCATCTTCCTTTGGCAATATCGTTCAATTTATCGGCATTGAGACCAAGCTCCCCTGCCATCAATTCCACTTCCCGCTCTGAAGGTGTAAACCTGTAAGCCTCAATCTCTTCTAATAAGTCTGCGGAGATGCCTGTACTGGCTGATAACTGATTGAGTGATAGCCCCAATCCGTTTCTTGCCTTTTTTATGATGTCGCCGAACTCGTCTTCTAATTGAGTCATTTTACTCCCGTACATAGCACTTTACTTGATTTCTACCTTCCTTGCTGTTGTAATAAATCCGGTATGTGCAACCATGCGGTGGTCTGGCCTTACACTGTTTTCTTCAACATGCCAGGTTCTCACAAGGGTTTCTGATGTTTCTATCTGCATGAAGGTCTCAGCCCTTTTAAGCTCTGCTGTCACCTGTGAAACCTGAATGGTTGTAGGTAGATAACAAAGAAATATCCCGCCTAAACTCAATGCATTACATGCAGTACTTACAACCCTCCAGGGTTCAGGGAGGTCTAAGATAACCCTGTCTACACCCTGTTCCTCTATTCCTTCAGATATATCCTTGTGTTTAACGAGATGATTGTCTGTTTTGCCCATAAACATCCTGATATTCTCTGTTGCCCGGTTTATAAAATCCTCCCGGATGTCATAAGAAATTACATTTCCCCGCTCCCCCACTGCCCTGAGTAGTGCTGTTGTAAGAGCACCGGACCCAAGACCAGCCTCAACAACCTTAGCACCCGGAAAAATATCCCCAAGCATAAGGATCATCCCAATATCCTTCGGATAGATAACCTGTGCCCCTCTCGGCATTTTTAATATATATTCAGAAAGGGTCGGTTTAATCGCTATAAATTTTGTCCCCCGTATAAAAGTAACAACAGAGCCATCTTCCTTTCCAATAATATCATCATGCAGTATCTTATCCCCGCTGAACTGGAAGACCTTACCCTTACATAATGTAAGCGGATATTGTCTCCCTTTCTTGTCTATAAAATGAACCCTGTCACCATCATTAAATTTCATAATAGGCTATAATAGCCTATTGAACCTTAGAATTCAAATTAATCAAGAATATGCAAAAATATGGAGGCAAAATATATCCATGCGATTATAAAAAATAAAAAAAATAAAAAATTGACATCACTTTAACGCAGTGCTACTTTTAGGTATAAAAATTTCTGATTAAGGGGGTGGTTCGGGACTATTCGATTAAACAATAATTAACTTATGCGATCTATATGAATTAGATCTCTAAAAGGAGGTGTCTAATGGAGTCTAAGGTAATTAACACATCAGACAAGATTCTAACGATTGTAAAACAGAAAGGGATTATAAGTTTTACAGAGTTGGAAGGCAGTCTTGATGACTCCTATAATTTAATTTTCCTTGCCATTGATAAACTCGTACGGGAAAATAAGATAACCCTTGAACGTGATCGAACTGAGTATCTTCTATCATCAAGAAACCACAGATTGAACCACAGCCTTAACCACATATTGGAATCGAACGGAGCCGGAAAAAACCATCTAATATAGTTATAGTCTTTACACCTATTGTAATTCTTCTTAATATATATAGTAGCACCTTCTATAAACATTTAACTCTTCAACTTGAATATTTCCGATATTCAGAATTATTTTGCTTATTACATGACTAAATATTTCCTTCATACATATTAATGTGTTAGTATGAGGTTTATGGTCTCAAAGCTTTCCAAAAATGCTTTAACCATCCTGAAAAGGCGTTATCTAAGGAAAAATCTTCAATGTAAAATAGTAGAAACCCCGGATGGAATGTTCCGCCGCGTGGCCGGACATATTGCTGCGGCTGATAAAATATACAATCCGAAATACCCGGTTCATAAAACTGAAAAGGTATTTTATAATATGATGGCAAACCTTGAATTCCTGCCGAATTCTCCTACCCTTATGAATGCAGGTAAGAGGTCAGGTCAACTTGCCGCATGTTTTGTAATCCCTGTAGAGGATTCGCTCGAATCCATCTTTGAAGCTGTGAAGATTACTGCGATCATTCACCAGACAGGAGGCGGGACAGGTTTTTCTTTCAGCAGACTCCGCCCAAAGGATGATGTTGTCTCTTCTACCGGTGGAGTTGCAAGCGGGCCTGTCTCTTTCATGAAGGTTTTTAATACCGGCACTGAGGTTATAAAGCAAGGCGGCACCCGCCGCGGGGCTAACATGGGTGTACTCAGGATTGACCATCCGGATATATTGGATTTTATACACTCAAAAGAAACCCCTTCAGAGCTTACAAATTTCAATATCTCTGTGGCCATTACTGATAAATTTATGAAGGCAGTTGAGATGGATAAGCAATTCTCTTTGATTAATCCGAGGACCGGTAAGACAGTAACACGCCTCATGGCAAGAGATATTTTAAGACACATTGCAATGGGGGCATGGAATACCGGTGACCCCGGTGTCCTGTTTATTGATCGCATCAATCGCCTGAATCCTACAAAACAGTTTGGAGATATTGAAGCCACTAATCCATGCGGTGAACAACCCCTTCATCCTTACGAGGCGTGTAACCTTGGATCCATTAACCTCACAAAGATGCTGATTAGAGAAAGAAGGCAGAACAAGATAGACTTTGACAAGCTCGAAAAGACAATAACTAATGCCGTACACTTTTTAGATAACGTAATAGACATAAACCATTATCCAATACCTTTGATTGAAACTGCCACAAAGGCCAACAGGCGAATAGGGCTTGGGATAATGGGATTTGCAGATATGCTAATTATGATGGGTATCCCATACAACTCTGAAGATGCACTAAAGATTGCAGGGGACATTATGAGTTTTATGCAGTCTGTTTCAAAAGAAAAATCAAAAAGATTGGCTGAAGAAAGAGGGACTTTTACCAATTTTGATAAAAGTATATATTATAAAGCCGGAGGCCCTCTTCAAAGAAACGCAACAACAACAACCATAGCCCCAACCGGAACCATCAGCATAATTGCAGGCTGTTCAAGCGGTATAGAGCCGTTATATGCAGTAAGTTTTGTAAGAGAGGTACTGGATAAGGTAAAACTTTTTGAGATTAACCCTGTTTTTAAAAAGATGGCTAAGAGTAAGGGATTTTATAATAAAGAATTATTATCAGAGATCTCTAAGTCAGAGTCTATACAGCACATCTCCTCCATCCCGCAGGATATTAGAGACCTCTTTGTAACTGCCTTCGACATACCTCCTGCACGGCATATTAAGATACAGGCGATTTTTCAGAGATTTACAGATAATGCAGTCTCAAAGACCATTAACCTGCCGAATACTGCTACAGTTAATGACATCGAGGATGCATACTTGTCTGCCTACCGCCTTGGCTGTAAGGGGGTCACAGTATTCAGGACAGGAAGCAGAAGGAAACAGGTACTAAGTTGTGTAAGTTCGTTGTATTGTTAGAACTTTTATCCCCCCTCCCTTGATGGGAGGGGGTTAGGGGGAGGGTGGGCTATGGGAAATGCAGCCACCCCCTTGCTCACCCCCACCATGCCTCCCCCCTCAAGGGGGAGGTGAGAAGCGGTATTTTTTTCTAATGAAAGGAGTGTGATAACCATGTTAAGAAAGCCTGCTGTTGCCGGTTATTTTTATCAGGGGACACCTGAAAAACTGAAAGAACAGGTAAACAAGTATGTAGACGATAATATTGAGAAGACCAGGGCCATCGGCATTCTGTCGCCTCACGCAGGATTAATCTACTCAGGTTCAGCCGCCGGTGCAGTTTATTCAAGACTTATCCTTCCTGAAACATTTATATTAATCGGCCCAAACCATACCGGTATGGGGAAGTCTGTATCCGTATTTACGGAAGGAAGCTGGGAGATGCCCAATGGTGTTGTGGATATAGACGAGAAACTCGCAGAAAACATTATATCTAAATCAAAATATGCCTCAGAAGATTATAGCGCACATATTGGAGAACATAGCCTTGAGGTTCAGATTCCTTTTCTCCAGCATTTTATTCACCAGTTTAAGATTGTACCCATAACGATGATGAGTACAACCCTTGAAGTTTGCAAAGACATAGGTAACGCAATAAGTGAGGCCATAAAGGAGGCCGGAAAAGATGTCCTTATTATTGCAAGCTCTGACATGACACACTACGAATCAGCCGCATCAGCAAAAGAAAAGGACAGCATGGCAATTAAGGAAATCCTGTCCCTTGACCCGCTTGGTCTTCATGAAGTTATAACAGAACGCTACATAACCATGTGTGGATTTGCACCTGCTGTTTCTATGCTCTATGCCTCCCTGAATCTTGGGGCAAAAAAGGCGAACCTCGTGAAATACATGAACTCAGGGGATGTAACCGGCGATTATGATTCTGTAGTCGGATATGCCGGAATCATAATAAGTTGATGATTATTGTTTCACTGAGTTATTGATGGTTATCTTTGCCTTTTTCCTGATCTGAACCATGTATTCCTGAAGTCTTTTGCGGGATTCGCTCTGAAATAACCTTGACTTGATTTCTTCATAAACAGATTCTAATTTCGTATCCATAAAATCGTTTTTATGCTCAGTGTAATATGCCTTTATGGAATTATCAGGAATAATAACAAAGAAATTTATCCTGAAGCTCACAAACTTTTCTGCTAAATACTTTTCCTTCAACATTTTGATAATATCCGGTTCTGTAAGATTGTATTCCTTTAAATTTTCTGAAAACTTTTCTTTCCCCAATATATCTTTAATCTCATTAAACCTTTGTTGTGTCTTTTGCGATTCCTCTTCTGTTTCTGTAATCTTAAATTTCTTTGCTTCGATTAATAACAGCCTTCTGTCAATCAGCTCCTGCAGTACCTCCCTCTCCGGTGCATTTGTCATATTGAATGTCCTCTCTATCTTTAAATCGCTGTAAGTTATAACATCACTGTCAACAGTTGCTACAATCCGGTCTACAATGACTGCCTGACCTGCATGTGCAGTTGATAAAGCAATCAGTATACTTATCATTATACTTATAGGGGCTATCACAAGCACCAGGTATCTTTGCATGTAATACATAATGGCATTATAGAAAGTACAATCAAATCTATCAAGCAAATATATAATTGACGGTGTAATATCATACAGGTAATATATGTCCGGAGGAATTTACAGGGAACCTTATGAACCGGTCATGAGCGAGGCACTCACAAAGGGACATGAAAATCAGTGGGACAAGAATGTCCCGCCTATCCTCGTAGATAGGGATAGGCGGGGTTTTCTTACCCCGCCGGAAGGGATTTTCGGATGAAGACTTATATAAGACGGGGTATATACGTAATTATCCTTTTAGTAATAATAGCGGCTGTAGTCTTCTATTATTCTAAGCAAGGCATTATCAAAGTAAAGATAACGAGGGTAAAGAAGGGGGCAATTGAAAAGACGATTACAGGTGTTTCAAGCGGCACTGTAGAACCCCTCAGGAGGGTAAAACTGCAGGCCCTGCTACCTCTAAAGATCAAAAAGGTAAATTTTAAGGAAGGAGACCGCGTAAAAGAGGGTGACGTAATCATTAAATTAGATGATGCTGAACTTACTATAAAACTTGAACTACAGAAGGCTGCACTCACTACTGCTGAATTAAGGTTACATGAATTGGAAGATCAGTTTAACCTTTCCCGACAGAACCATGAAAGAACCCGGAAGCTTTATGAAGGGGGCGCTGTCCCTGACTCCAGATTTGATGAGGTCAAAAGTCAATTCTCTGCGGCTGAAAAGGCGTTTGCCATAGCAAAGAACGCTATCACTGAGGCAAAACTCAGTATCAGACTCACTGAAGAAGAGCTTGAGAAGACAAATATCCGCGCCCCATTTAACGGCCGGATTTCCTTTTTAGATGCCACCATTGGAGAGCTGCCATCTTACGCAGGAACGGAGGGGGGGCTTATCTCTTCTCAGCAGAATATATCCGCAGCACAGGGATTAAAGCCTTTCTGTGAGGTTATTGATGACTCAGTCATAAAAGTAAAAGTCCCGTTTGATGAGGTTGATGCAACAAAGATAAGGCTGGGGCAGACGACACGGATAGTTAGTGATACAGCACCGGATAAGATATTCAGGGGAAAGGTAATCTTCATATCTCCTGTAGTATCAAAGACCCTTGAACAAAACCGCACTGTTGACGTGGAAATAGCAGTAAACAAAGATGATAAGGCCCATCTACCGGTCGGCGCCTCAGTAGATGGAGAGATAATCCTTCATACACAAACAGACGTATTATTAATTCCCACAAATACTATTGTTGAAAAAGAGACAAAGAAGTTTGTTTACAGTATAGGAAAGAACATAGTACGGAAGATTGATATTAAGGCAGGCATATCAAATTGGGACTCAACCCAGATACTTGAAGGCCTGAAAGAAGGAGAGCCTGTGATTACTTCCTTAGATATGGAAGGTATTGAGGATGGGAAGAAGGTCATGATAGAGGAAGGGAAGTGAATTAGTGAATAGAGAATAGTAAATGATAGAAAGAAACTCAATGATACAGATTAAGGATGTAAAAAAGGTTTATGGATCAGGCCCTGTTAAGGTAGAGGCATTAAGCAAAATAAACCTTAATGTATCCGGCAAAGAATTTATGGCTATTATAGGACCATCCGGCTCAGGTAAGTCCACGCTAATGAATATAATAGGATGTATTGACCGTCCGACAGAGGGCACATACCTGTTAGATGATATTGATGTCTCAAATTTTTCAGATGAAGAGCTTGCCCACATAAGGAATAAGAAGATAGGTTTTGTATTCCAGATGTTTAACCTTCTCCCCAGTCAGACTGCACTCGAAAACGTACAACTCCCCTTACTTTATTCCGGCATAAACAAAAAAGATCGAAGGGAAAGGGGATTATCCATGCTGCAGAAGATGGGCCTTGAAGGACGCTGGCATCACCATCCAAACGAGTTGTCAGGCGGGGAATGTCAGCGTGTAGCCATAGCAAGGGCATTAATAAATAACCCCTCAATAGTCCTAGCTGATGAACCTACAGGTAATCTCGACACAAAGAACGGGATGGAAATACTAAACCTCTTTAAGAGGCTTAACAGTGATGAAGGTGTTACCCTTATAATGGTCACCCACAATCCTGAGATTGCCAATGAGGCAAGACGCAGGATTTTTATTCGTGACGGCATGATTGAAGAAGATGTATCCTTTTGAGGAAGCAGAAGCAAGAGGTAAGAAGTCAGAAGCAAGAAACGTGCATGAGCTGAGCGCTCACAAAGGGGCAATGAAAACCCCACCCTCACCCTAACCCTCTCCCTGAGGGAGAGGGGACTGAGTATATTCCCTCCCCTTCAAGGGGAGGGGTGGGAATGGGGTTGATTTTCACATGAAATTTATAGAATTCCTTAGAGTAGCCTTTGCGTCAATACTTGAAAACAGCCTCCGTTCATTTCTGACTATGCTCGGCATTATAATCGGGGTCGGGTCAGTTATCCTCCTTGTCTCCATGACAGCAGGTTTCAGAGAATACCTTGTAGGGCAATTTATGGGAATAGGCACTAATCTCATCATCGTCAGCCCGGGTAAAACAGAGACTAAGGGTATAGGGCATCCCGGCATGGAAGGGGTACAAAAGATGAGCATGGATGATGCCGCTGCTGTCAGGAAAAATGCTTATGCTTTAGAGGAAACATCCGCAGTAATTGTCGGTACAGCCGATGTTCGTTATATTGAAAGGGAAAGAAGTGTAATGGTCATCGGGACAGATGAGGCATTCATAAAAGTAATCAATTTAAATGTGGATTCCGGCGGATTTATTACGAAAGATGATGTAGATGCATCCAGAAGGGTCTGTACCATTGGACACACTATAAAAAGCGAGCTTTTCGGGAGTAAGAATCCTCTCGGAGAGATTGTAAAAATCGGGGGGTCAGGATTCAGGGTTATAGGTATCATGGAGAGGAAAGGTGCATTCATGGGAACCGATGATATGGATGACATCGTTTACATACCGGTCACTTCAGCAGAAAGGGTATTTAATACAGACAGACTGTTCGGATTAAGGGCTAAAGCCAGAAGTGCCGTAATGGTAGACGAGGCAAAGAATCAGATAGCATCAATCTTAAAGAAACGGCATAACAATAAAGAAGATTTTACTATCCTTACCCAGAGTTCCCTTCTTTCAAGCCTGACCTCAATCCTAAAGACACTCTCGGCAGTACTTGCAGGAATAGCGGCAATTTCTTTGGTGGTCGGCGGTATAGGCATTATGAATATTATGCTTGTCTCTGTAAGGGAGAGGACCCATGAGGTTGGAATAAGAAAGGCTGTTGGGGCAACGAAGAAGGACATCTTACTGCAATTTCTGATTGAATCTATGGTGCTCAGCCTGATTGGAGGCACTATTGGAATCTTATTAGCCTATGCAGGCGGTTTCATTCTTTCAAAATTTGTACCCCAGATGACCCCTGTTATGGAGTTTTGGAATATAGCACTTGCCACGCTATTTTCTGCCTGTGTTGGTATATTTTTCGGTGTTTACCCTGCATACAGGGCAGCAAACCAGGAGATTATTGAGGCACTGCGTCATGAGTAAACCTGAATACAGCATTTCCGCACAGACGAACGCACATGAACCAAGGTTCACATAGCTCGAAAAAGAGTGGGACAAGAATGTCCCATCTATCCTCATAGAAATGGATAGGCGGGGTTTTCTTACCCCGCCGGAGAGGATTTCTCTATGAACCTCAGGCAGCAACCCCTACAACTGTATGAACGACCTTTGCAAATCCGGCAGGGTCATTTACCGCGAGGTCTGCAAGCACCTTTCTGTCCAATGTAATACCGGCCTTTTTAAGCCCTGCTATAAACTTGCTGTAGGACAGCCCATGCTCTCTTATTGCTGCATTTATCCTGACGATCCAGAGGGCCCTGAAACTCCTCTTTTTCTGTCTCCTGTCCCGGTAAGCATAACAAAGCCCTTTGTCTACAGTCTCTGTGGCAGTTCTGTAAAGTCTGTGTTTCCCGCCCCAGAATCCTTTTGCAAGTTTTAATACCTTCTTTCTGCGTCTTCTTGTTTTTGGTCCACCTTTAGCGCGTGGCATGAAAAATCCTCCTTTATTTAAAAATGAATCTTGTTTATCCGAAAATAACCCCATCCCCACCCTAACCCTCCCCTTGAAGGGGAGGGAATTTCCTCTCCCTCAGGGAGAGGATTAAGGTGAGGGTGGGGTTACTTCTTTCTCCTGCTTACTGCTACCTGCTACCTGCTTACTATTTTATCCATAAGGTAACAGCTTTTTCATATTATCTTCATTCGCCTTATCAACAATCACTGCCTGTTTTAAGACCCTTTTCCTGGCCGAGCTTTTATGTGTCAGCAGATGGCTTCCTGAAGCCTTGCGTCTTACTATCTTACCAGTTCCTGTAACTTTAAAACGTTTTGCAGCGCCCCTGTGAGTTTTAAGTTTTGTCTTGCTCATTCTCTCTCCCTTCTAAATTTATATTTTCTGCTCCAGATGCCTTTGCTTCAGTCTTTACATCAGATGACCCTGCCGCACTCTGAGGCTTTTTAGCCTTCACTATTTCAGCCTTGGGGGATACTATCATAATCATGTTATCCCCTTCCATCTTAACAGGGGAATCAATCATCCCGATATCTTTCACACCTTCCCAGAATGCCTCCATGATTGGTCTCCCAATCTCTGTGTGCGCCTTCTCCCTGCCCCTGAATGAAAGAGTTACCTTTGCCTTGTTTTTATCTTCTAAAAATCTCCTTACATTCCGGATTTTAATCTCTAAATCATGCTTATCTGTATAAGGCCTTAGTTTAACCTCTTTTAACTGCATACTGCGTTGATGCACCCTCGCAGAATGTTGTTTCTTGGCCTGCTCATATTTATATTTTCCAAAGTCCATTACACGGCAAACAGGCGGTTTTGCTGTTGGTGAGACCTCCACAAGGTCAAGTCCATACTCCTCTGCCTTTTTTATGGCCTGATATGTAGGAAGTATACCTATCTGTTCACCCTCAGGACCTATTACCCGAACCTCTTTAACCCTAATCTCTCTGTTTACTCTTACTTTTGGTTCAGCGATGACCTATCACCCCCTCTACGAATGCCATAAATGTTTTTATGTTCTAAAACCATTTCTGACATTCTTGCTGTGCCACGCATGGCTACTGTTTGTTAAACCCTATCGGCTATATCTTTCTTTATCATTTCTATTGCTGTTGTAATGGTCAGTGCCCCTTTGTCCCCATCCCGTCTGTGTCTTAGGGAAACCGTCCCTGCCTCTGCCTCCCTGTTTCCGGCTATAAGCATGTATGGTATCTTTTCCATCTGTGCCTCACGAATCTTGAAACCGATCTTTTCATTCCTTGAATCAATCTCAGCCCTTATATTCTCCTTCTTTAGAAGGCTTATCAGCTCTTCTGCATATACATTTTGTTTATCCGTTATCGGTAGTATCTTTACCTGCACCGGGGCTATCCATACCGGAAATGCACCTGCATAGTGTTCTACTAAGATACCGAAGAATCTCTCCAAAGAACCCATCAGCGCCCTGTGGAGCATAATAGGCTGATACTGCAATCCATCCTCTCCTGTGTAGGAAAGGGCAAACCTCTCAGGCAGATTAAAGTCAACCTGGATAGTAGAACACTGCCATGCACGATCCAGCACATCCTTTATCTTAATGTCTATCTTAGGCCCGTAAAAAACACCTTCCCCCGGATCAACCTGAAACTCAAGCCCTTTTGCCTTTAAGGCATTGCTCAAAGCCGTTGTTGCCTTGTCCCAGTTTTCAAGTGAGCCTACATATTTCTCCGGCCTTGTTGAAAGATATATATCGTAATTGGTAAAACCGTAAGCACCAAGGATATAGACCGTGAAATCAAGTATTGATGCAATCTCCTTCTCTAATTGATCAGGACGGCAAAAAATGTGTGCATCATCCTGCGTAAAGCCCCTGACCCTCAGCAGGCCATGCAGAACACCTGACCTCTCATATCTGTAAACAGTCCCAAGCTCAGCCCATCTTATAGGGAGGTCACGGTAACTGCGCATCTTAGTCTTATATATCGTTATATGAAAAGGGCAATTCATCGGTTTCAACTGAAACTCCTGCCCTTCTATATCAATAGGTGCATACATATTTGCACGGTAGAAATCCGTGTGACCGCTTGTGTTCCAGAGGTCAAGTTTAGCAACATGCGGTGTGTACAGCAATTGATACCCATTGCTGAGATGTTCATCCTTCCAGAAGTCTTCAATCGTCTTCCTAATTAAAGCACCCTTTGGATGCCATAGTATTAACCCTGCACCAATCTCATCCTGTATACTGAACAGATCTAATTCCCTGCCGAGTTTCCTATGGTCCCTCTTTTTTATCTCTTCCAGCTTATTCAGATAATTATCAAGTGCCTCCTGTGTCGGAAATGCAGTCCCATATATCCTCTGAAGCATCCTGTTCTTTTCATCCCCGCGCCAGTATGCACCTGCGGTATTAAGCAGTTTAAATGACCTTACATATCCGGTTGAAGGAATATGCGGACCTCTGCAAAGGTCTATAAAATCCCCCTGGCGATAGAGAGAAACTGTTCCTTCCGGCAGGTCTTTTATAATCTCCACCTTATAGTTTTCCTTCATACCGTCAAACATTTTTACTGCATCTTCACGTGACAGTTCCATGCGTTCAACAGGGGTATCCCTTTTTACAATAGCAGTCATTCTCTCTTCTATTTTAAGCAGTTCTTCATTGGTGAAAGGCCTTTCTTTGTCAAAATCATAATAGAAACCTTCTTCAATAGCAGGCCCAATCGTTATTTTAACGTCAGGATAGAGTTCTTTCACTGCCTGTGCCATAAGGTGACTTGTGCTGTGCCTGAGAATTTCAAGACCTTCCGGAGATGAGACATTAACCCATTCTATGCCTTCTTCTACATCTGGTTCTTCACACTGGCGGCTTTTCAAATCCACAAGGCGGCCGTTTACCCTTGCTGCTAATATTTCTTTACTGTTATCCTGCAATCCCTTCATTCCCTGCATTCATGAATTCCATATCGCTTAATATTTTTAATCATAGTCAATTCCAAAGTGGGGAAATATTAACATCTATATAGTGTAAGTGTCAAGGCCGGCTTATATTTTTATTTCAAGTGTGTTAGTATAATATGTTCGTCACAAAAGGGCCGTTATGATTCAACTATTTAAAAATCTCTTCCCTATAAGAAGCATTTATACAAAACTTTTCTTTCTATTTTCAATAATCGGGGTGATCCCGCTTGTAATCGGCAGTTTATATATGTATTCAAACAGCCGCGATGCATTGATAAACGTTTCCCTGAAAGAGCAGGAATTAGACGTAAACAATGGCATGAGAAATATCGTCATACTCTTTGTTGAGTCCAATGACAATCTGTTGTTAACCTCTCACAATGCCTCATTCAGCCGTTATTTTGAAGAACCGGAAGAGGCAGGCCTTTATAAAAAGGACCAGGAAAATTCACTCCTCCGTCTTGCATTGCTTTCTCCAGGGCTGATAGAATCAGCAGGATTTGCAGACATGAGCGGAAGGGTAATAAATTATGTTTATGAAGGTAATTTAACCCCTCCGGACTCTATGAATATATCAAATATATCGGGCCGCCCCTTTTTCAGTCAGGTAAAAGCGTTTAATCAAGGAAAAGTATATAACGGCATGCCTGAATTATCAGAGTCCTCCCGCAAATGGATAGTCCCATTTGCCACACCTGTATTCAGCAGTAAAGGAAAACCTCTGGGTATATTATTCATGCAGATCTATCTGGACAGGATTAACCGTTTTATCAGGAATATAGTCCACCCTGATAATACTGTTTTTGTTATAGATCAGGAGGGCCGCCTTATAGCACATAGTGAAATGGAAGCCGGTGAGACACTCCGCCCTTCATTCGTAACTGAAGATGACCAATCCTTCAAATCAGCCATAAAATACATGCTTTCCGGCGGAAGCAACAACATGAATATAATCTACAATGGAAAACCTTCATATATTTCTTACAAAACTGTTCCTGTAACCATGGAAAACCAAAACAGGTGGAGCATTGGGGTTATTACCTCTGAAGAGAATATTTTCGCAGGAATTTCTGCAAAAAAATACATCTTTTTCGTTCTCTCAATCTGTGTTTTGCTTTTTGGGACTGCAGGTATCATTGGTTACAGGATTGCCCACCCGATACAGGAACTTACCTTGACCAGCATCGCAATGAGCAAAGGCGACCTTACGAGCCGCGTCACTATTGATAGGAAGGATGAGATAGGCCAGCTTGCCAATGCCTTTAATGAAATGGCAATAGCCATCCAGACATCACATGAAGACCTGGTTAAATTATCCTCCACAGACGGACTAACCGGACTTTATAACCACCGGGAATTTCAGAAACGGCTTGAGGTGGAGATAGAACGTGCATATAGATACAGTTATAACCTTTCACTCCTGATGATAGATATTGATAACTTTAAAAAATTTAATGACACTTACGGCCACCAGACAGGCGACTTAGTTCTTCAATCATTAAGCAGTACAATACTAAAAGATGTCAGGATGTCGGATTTTGCTGCCAGATATGGCGGAGAGGAGATAGCAATAATCCTGCCGTCTTCTGATTCTGAAGAGGCATTCATCTTTTCTGATCGTCTCAGAAAGCACATTAACCAGATACCAATTCAGGTTATGGGAGACAGGATTGTACATGTATCCGTAAGCATAGGTATCGCATCCTTTCCCCAGGATGCAACGGACAGAAAAGGATTAATTGATGCGGCTGACCAGACCCTTTACTTTGCAAAAGACTCAGGAAAGAATAATGCTGTTCTTTACAAAGATACATTAAAAGCGGCGATGGAACAGAGGTCGTCTAAACCACAAACACTGCTGGAGCAGGCAGAAGAATGGATATTTAAAGGCATTTACTCCGCTGTTGAGGCCAAGATTCCATTTCACAGAGGTCAGTTGAACTCTATGTCAAATGTAACTGCACAGTTGGCAGAGTATATGTACCTGAATGAGGAAGATACGAGGGATTTGAAGATTGCAACAATGTTACATGATGTCGGTATCTTTAACATCCCTTTTCAGGTTTTACAAAAACCCGGGTCATTGACAGGAGATGAATGGAAATTGGTTAAGAGCCACCCTGAGATAGGTGTAAATCTTCTGAACCAGATACTGAAAATAAGTAATGTATTGCCTGCTATCCTCCATCATCACGAGAGGTTTGACGGTACCGGTTATCCATCCGGCCTTAAAGGAGAAGAGATACCATTGCTTGCAAGAATAATTACTGTGGTTGACTCTTACTTTGCAATGACTTCAATCTCGCCTTATAAACGGAGATTATCTCAGGATGAGGCGATTGAAGAGCTGATGCGTAATTCCGGAACACAGTTTGACCCTAATATCGTCTCTGCTTTTATTAAAATATTAAAAAAAGATATAAAGGAAGCAGACATTTCAGAGAAAACTTTTTTATAGGAGGGATAGACTTTGCAGAAACTGTCATATAATTTTTTACTTATTACAACAGCCGTTCTACTCTTTATCAGTTCTTCAACAAATGCACTTGCCGGCCAGAAGATAAAGGTTGTGACAACCCTTACCTTTCTCGAAGACTTTGTTAAAAACGTGGGAGGAAGCAGGGTTGAGGTAAAAAGCCTTCTGACCGGGCTGGAGAGCGAGCATACATATACACCGAAACCCAGCGATATTGCCTCGGTTAGGGATGCTAAGGTGCTTGTAAAGATCGGACTCGGTCTTGAGATATGGGTTGACTCTTTGATTAAAAATGCCTCAAACAATAATCTAATGGTCATTACAACATCAAGCGGTATACCTTTATTAAGAAATGAAGAATGGGATACTCACGGACATGACGCCCATGCAGGGAACCCACATATCTGGCTTGACCCTGAAAGGGCAAAGGTCATGATAAGACACATTACTGATGCATTGATAAAGATAGACCCTGAAGGAAGGAAGATTTATCTGTCAAATCAGTCGGAGTATTTTAAAAAGATAGATATAATGCGTAAACATATTGAAAATAAACTAAGTAATATACCGGACAGAAAGATTATTACTCATCACCCTGCATGGCCTTACTTTGCACAGAGATTCAAATTAATAATTGCCGACAATATCCAGATACAGGTCGGCTCAGAACCTTCGGCAAAACACGTCGCAGCCATTATAAACAAGATAAGACAGGAAAAAATAAGGGCTATAGTATCTGAACCTCAGTTGAATCCAAAGACCCCAAAGGCCATAGCTGATGAAACAGGTGCAAAACTGATAACCCTCACACCTGTTCCAGGAGGACTGCCGGGGACAGGGACTTACATTGAGATGATGGAGTATAACGGGGAACAGCTTGTCAAGGGATTGAGCGGGGAGCAGAAGTAAGAGGTTAGAAGCAAGAGATGAAAATGGAATCATGGTTCGACAGGCTCACCATGACATCCATGGTGTCAATGTGAGCCTGTCGACCCCTAACGTACCGTTAGGGGTTATTTTCGGATGAACTTACATGAGCGGGGCGCTCACAAAGGGCAATGAAAACCCCACCCTAACCCTCTCCCTGAGGGAGAGGGGGCTATGTTGTTGATTCCCTCCCCTTCAAGGGGAGGGGTAGGGTGGGGATGGGGTTGATTTTTGAATGAACGATAACGTTATAATCAAATTCTCAAATGCCACAATTTCCTATCAGAACAGGACCGCCATCAGAGATGTCAGTCTACAAATTCATCAGGGAGAATTTGTAGGCATTATAGGTCCAAACGGTTCAGGAAAGACTACCCTGCTTAAATCAGTACTTGGGCTTGTGCGCCCTACTTCCGGATCTGTGCAGATATTTGATTGTGCATGTCACAAGCTACGGTGCAGCCACAAATCAAAGATTGGATATATACCTCAAAAAGGGCAGATAGATTATAACTTCCCTGTTACAGTAGGAGAAACCGTAATGATGGGCAGATACAGCTCTATCGGCCTTATTAAGCGGACATCCCGTAAGGATAAAGAGCTTGTGTTAGAGGCACTAAGAGAGGTAGAAATGGATACCTATATAGAGTCACCTCTTGGACACTTATCAGGAGGGCAGCAGCAAAGGGTATTCATAGCACGGGCACTTGTACAACAGCCGGAGGTCTTACTAATGGACGAACCGACTACAGGGATTGATACACCTACACAGTACAGTATGATCAAGTTTATCTCAAACATTCACAAGAATCTGAAACTTACCATACTCCTTGTTACACATGACATAAACATGATCAGCCCTTATGTAGACCGTATGGCACTTCTCAAAACTAAGCTCTATGTGTATGGGACGCCTGCTGAGGTCTTAAATGAAAAGATACTTACTGAGATATACGGGAAGCAGGTTATTGTAACTACAAAAGACAGTGGCACGTATGTCATAGCCGGAGACTACCACCACCATGCTTGACGGCTTCGTAAAATGTCCATCTGCGGCGTTGCGCTGCATCCTTCGTCATTGCGGCGTAACTACAAGTACGCCTCATTCCTCAGGATTTGCGCGCCTTGCATATGAAGCATTTTACGAAGCCGTCCGATGTCGAGGTTTAATCAGAGGTTGCCATGCTTGAGATGCTTTCTTATGAATTCATGCAGAGGGCTATCCTTGCTTCTATAATTATCGGGCTTGTCTGTTCAATAATAGGTGTCTTTGTAATCCTTAAAAATCTCACATTTATCGGCGCAGGCACATCTCATGCGGCATTCGCGGGTGTTACCCTCGGATACCTTACAGGGTATAACCCCCTTTCAGTTGCAATAATATTCAGTCTGATAACAGTATGGATAGTAGGTTATCTCAATAAAAAGGGCGCACTTATGCTCGATACATCCGTAGGGATATTCTACTCTCTGACAATGGCTCTGGCAGTGTTGTTTATCGGACTTATGAAGGTCTACAATGCGGAGGTATACGGCTACCTGTTCGGCAGTATATTATCAGTAACAAAAATGGATTTGAAGGTCATATTGATACTTGGGACGATTGTCCTGAGCATTGTTTATCTCTTCTTTAAAGAATTCCATTTCATTACATTTGATGAAGAGATGGCAAAGGCAAGCGGTATCCCTACCGGATGGCTCTCCTTCCTGCTATTAAATATGATTGCCCTTACCATTGTAGTATCATTAAAATCAGTTGGGGCAATCCTTGTATTTGCACTGATTGTAACGCCTGCAGCAGCCGCTTATCAATTAACTTACAGCATGGTCAGGATGTTTATTTATTCAGGTATAATCGGGGTGGTTTCTTCAGTGGCAGGGGTGCTTCTATCCTACTGGTTTGACCTTCCATCAGGGGCGACTACTGTACTGTTTGTTTCGGGGGTATTTGTCCTGTCAGTCGTCTTTTCTCCGAAAAGACGGATCAAAGAACTTGAAAATGGATGATGAACAATGAGGCCCCCTCCCCTTAATCCCCTCCCGCAAGGGGAGGGGAGATATGAAAGATTTCCCAAAATCCCCCCTCCCCAAATTGGAATGACGGGAGGGGGTTAGTGAGAGGGTGCTTAGTTTATTCCCTCCCCTTCAAGGGGAGGGGTAGGGTGGAGATGGGGTCATTTTCGGGTGAGCAATGACTACTCTTTCTCCTCTTTATGTACATGCGGGGCCTCTTCCGTCTTGTCCAACCGCAATTGAGCAATCTGTTCAGCAATCAATGCCAGCATAAAAATAATCACACCATTACTTATCAAAAGGGCAGACATATTTGTAAAACGATGGGTAGTTATAAAAGTATATAAATAGTAACCTACACCAACAGTAAAGAATGCCGCACTAACCGGCAGGAAAACCCTTGATGGTGAAAACAGGGTAGCTATCCTTAACATTATCAGGAGAAACCTTGTCCCGTCTTTTAATAGTTTGATCTTGCTCTTACCCACCCTCTTCTTAGCTACAATAGGAATAAACTCCACACTGTGACCGGACCTTAGCAATGAAAGCGTTAATGTTGTCGGATAAGAGAATGTGTTTGGAAGTAGATAGACAAACCTCTTTGCAATATCCGCCCTTATAGCCCTGAAACCGGATGTCAGATCAGGTATCTCTCTTTTTGTAAGATATGACGCAAACCTATTGTATAC
>JACRGV010000035.1 GCA_016212215.1 Nitrospirota bacterium | reverse complement strand
GAAAACAACCATGAGGTGGCTTGAAATAAGGTAGTGATGATATTATGCAGGCATAAGAAATCCGTCATAATTATGGAATAACAAAGTAGTTGCGGTCAATATAGGTTCCCTCCCCCTTGACGGGGGAGGGTTAGGGTGGGGGTGATTCTATGGGTACAAGGATAACAATATTAGGGAAAGCCCTCAGGAAAAGACCTACAGATGCGGAACAATTGCTATGGAATCACTTGAGGATGAAATAGATGGCAGGATTAAAATTTAGAAGGCAACAGCATATAGAGTGGTTGTAGGTGCCCCAGACCCTTCCTCCCTCAGCCATGGCTCCATATTTTACAGTAATATCCCAGCCGTTTCTACTGGTGATCAGAAAGAGCGGCGATGCTTTATCTCCGAAGGAAGTGTTCCCGTTATGTATCTCATATCCCTTTATGTCCCTCCCTAAGGTAGGAAATTGGGGACCAATTAAAGGAGTGGCTGTCACCTGATAGAGATTCTTCACTTTTTCAAAGAGAGTGTCAATGTCAAGGTAACCGAGTCCTTCGGCCTCGCCGCCGCCTTCAACACCGTAAGAACCAGCTATCCTATTTCCCAGCATCTGATAGCCCCCGCAGATACCGATAACCCTGCCCCCATTTTCGATATGCCTCATTATCTCTTCATCATACCCACACTTCCTGAGATAATTCCCCCTTTATCACTATCTGACTTAGGAGTATGGGCTTCATGTGAATATCCTGCTTGAGTCCTGCTGCCTCCGCCTGAACCACCTGTGACCGGGCCATCTCCCTCCCATCCTCAGTTACATAAGAATTCAGCGCCATATTCTGTGACTTAAACGGGGCTACACTTATCCAGTCCTCCTTGAATATCCGGCATAATGCCGCAGTAAGGGTCTGTCATTAAATAACTTGTGCATTTAGGCGCTCAGATTTCGGTCAGGTTTGAGTGCGACCGATTGAGCAAACCCGAAGGCGTAGTTGAATCTATGCTGAGGGGTTGCGATTGAGGAGCACACAAAGATGGCCGGAAGATGAGATGCATAAATGTATAGGTTATTTTATGACAGACCCTAAGTACGGATTTACCGACATGAGATGAAGTCCCCTGTATCATTAATGCCCTTGCGCTCATCTAACCTTTATCACCTTTTTCTAAGCCTTCTCATTTTTCCTTAAATCTCCTTCAAAATACTGGTTCACATTATCAAGGGCGCACAGGCTTCCGCACATTGTGCAGGTATCAGGTTCTGCAGGATAACGGCTGTTACGTATCTCTCTTGCCTGTTCACCAAAGAAACCGAGCCTCTGCTGGTCTTCCCACCTCAGATCCCGCCTTGCCTTTGCCATCTCCTTATCCATATTCATTTTGTCATTTTTAACCATGTCCCCGATATGTGTTGCAATCCTGGCTGCCCTTACCCCTGCAATAACATCTTCCTTGTTGGGCAGTGCCAGATGTTCGGCAGGGGTAACATAGCATATCAGATCAGCGCCCCATCTTGTTGCCTCTGCCGCACCAATTGCAGCAGTGATATGGTCATAACCGGCGGCAAGGTCTGTTGGTAAAGGCCCTAAGACATAAAACGGGGCATCATTACTCATCCTCTTCTGTAATCTGACATTTGTCTCAATATCATTTAGCGGGAGGTGTCCGGGGCCTTCACACATCATCTGGCATCCCATGTCCTGCCCTGCTGCTGCAAGTTCGCAGTTGATGAGAAGCTCCTGAACCTGTGCCCTGTCCAGACTATCATGGACAGCGCCTGCACGAAGGCCATTGCCCAGACTCAATACACAGTCATATTTCTTCAATATCTCAACAACCCTGTCAAACCTTTCATAGAGCGGATTTTCCCTGTTATTGTTTAACATCCACCCGATCATATATGAACCTCCCCTGGAGACTACTCCCCCATAGCGATAGCCCTGTTTCTTGAGCCTTTCTATGGTAAGCATGTTGATCCCGCAATGGATGGCCATAAAAGAGATGCCGTCCGCACACTGTCTTTCAATGACATCGAATAAAAGTTCTTCTGTTAATTTATTGGGGTCATGGTATCTCTTTATTGCCTCAGTAAATGCCTGATACAGGGGGACGCTCCCTACTGACAATTGTGTTGCAGCTAAAACCTCTTTCCTTATAGCATCCAGATCACCACCCACAGAGAGTTCCATCAGGGTATCGGCCCCGGCCTCTTCCGCAGCAACCGCCTTTTCAACCTCCGCCCTTACATCAATAATATCTGAAGAGGTCCCGATAGAGGCGTTAACTTTGGTTCTCAAACCTTTCCCGATACCGACAAGCCTGGCCCTGCGATTGGTGTTATTGGGTATAACTATCTTTCCTTCAGCAATCATTTCCCTGATGTATTCAGAGGGCTTGTTTTCACTCTTAGCAATCTCTTCCATCTCTTTAGTAACAATACCTTTTCTTGCGGATTCAATCTGTGCAGGCATCTATGTCTCCTTGTTAAAATTAATTTGTAAAACTATGCCGGAAAACTATTTCAGACCTTATATCCACGCGGCGTCACCATCCATTCTTTCCAGATGAAGGTGTTGCTATTTCCGATAATTACAGTAGTCTGCATGTCAATCTCATGCTCATAACTTGCCATCTCTCCCAGATCAGTCAGGATTATTTTTTCATTCTCCCTCATGGCAGCCTTTACTATACCAACCGGTGTGCTAGGGGGTCTGTACAATAAGATAATATCCCTTGCCCTTTTTATCTGCTCTGTCCTTCCTCTACTTTTAGGGTTATAGAGAACCATCACAAAATCCGAGGAGGCTGCTGCTTCAAGCCTCTTCTCTATAATCTCCCAGGGTGTAAGCAGGTCGCTGAGACTTATGGAGCAGAAATCGTGCATGAGCGGTGCACCAAGCCTTGACGCAACTGCATTGAGGGCCGGTATACCCGGGATGATCTCTACCTGAATCTGCGGATCATGAGTACCTGTTGCTGTATTCTGCGCCCTGAGCATTTCAAACACCAGCCCTGCCATAGCATAAATCCCAGGGTCTCCCCCGCTTATCAGTGCAACGCTCCTGCCTGATGATGCAAGCTCTATCGCCTTTCTGCATCTGTCTATCTCCTGTGTCATGCCAAACAAGATGACCTCTTTATCTTTGATAAGTCCCCGTACAAGTTCCATGTATGTTCTGTAACCAATAACAACATCAGATTCTCTTATGGCCTTCTGTGCGGCAGGCGTGATGTGCAGGATATTTCCGGGGCCTGTTCCGACAACGGTTATCTTCCCTTTCCTTGTAATCTGCTGAGTATGCTCCATCTCCGGTGTAATGAGTTCCGTATATTCTTCAGCCCCTGATCCAAGCTCTGCTGCTGCCACTGTTACATTTCCCCTTTTATGTTTGGGGATCAATAAAGTGCCGGCGTCTGCCCCAAGCATGGCAGAGGGTTCAGCAACTGCATTTGCCCCTGTAGCATTAAACACATCCTCAGATACAGCTATCCCCTCTATTGTATTAA
Organism: Nitrospirota bacterium; assembly: GCA_016212215.1. Classification (NCBI taxonomy): domain Bacteria; kingdom Pseudomonadati; phylum Nitrospirota; species Nitrospirota bacterium. The sequence continues at coordinate 13,541 of JACRGV010000035.1, read as the reverse complement.
GTTCATCTGCGCTGAAGAACCTTATCTGAATGCCGTTCGTTCCGGCAAATTCCAGAAGCCCAGTTTCATCCTTTTTTTGTTCTATGGTTGCAATGCCTCTGATAGATTTAAATGAGAGATTATATTTCTCAAGTGTACCCCTGACCATATCTTCAATCTCTTCTGCCTTGCTGCCTTTCTTACAGCCTATACCTACTATAAGGTTCCTGGGTCGAAGAATAAGTGTGTCTGTCCCTGTGAGGTCATGGCATATCCTGTTAGTAATCAGGACATCAGCAGACCCCGGATCACTTACCAATAAAAAACCTTCCGGCAGCTTAATGCTTACATCCTGCCCTGTATATACTTTCAGCGAACCATTGTTGATGAGTTTTGCCTGTACCTTTCTCATGACATGCCGGTCTTCTGCTGAAAGGTCATTCTCCTTTGCCCATAAATCTATGGCCGGAAGCCCTGATATATCAGATGCAGTTGTTATAACCGCTTCTGCCCCAAGGTACCCTGCGACCCTCTTTGCAAGCGCATTGGCGCCGCCGATGTGGCCGCTCAGGAGGCTGATTACAAACCGGCCTTTCTCATCTATAACCAGGACTGCCGGGTCTGTATCTTTGTCTTTTATAAATTGGGAAATGGCCCTGACAACAATCCCGGTTGCCATAATAAAGATGACCCCCCTGTACCTGTTCCAATTAATACTTACAAATTCACGAACAGACATTGGTGAAGAAAAGGCTGCTGCATCAGGAAGAAATGTCCGGATCTTTGATGCAATCTCTTTTCCGTTATTAGTAATGGAAAGTACCGCAATCTCCGAACCTGCAATTTGAGGATCAGGAGGATTAACCTCTTTTTCTATATCCATGACTGAAATCCTTATCATAAAGTTTTGAATACGCCCTCAGCCTCTCATCCCTTAACACCTCACCTGCAACAATGATGGCTGTCTTCTTAATACCGGCGGCCTTAACCTTTTGTGAAATATCCGTGAGAGTCCCGCGTATAATCCTTTCATCAGGCCAGCTAACCTTCTCTACAACTGCAACAGGTGTATCCTCAGGATAGGCGCAGAGGAGTTCAGCAACAATTTCATCAATCAAGCTTATACTCAAAAATATAAGCATTGTCCCCCTGTGTCTTGCCATGTCACGGATCCTCTCTTCCTCCGGCACCGGCGTCTTCCCCCCGTGTCTCGTTATAATCACAGTCTGTGTGACCTCAGGAAGGGTAAGTTCCATGTTCAGTGCTGCTGCCGCTGCCATTGCAGAACTTACTCCGGGGACAACCTCATAGGGAATACCGTATTTGTCAAGATGTTCCATCTGCTCTCTTATGGCGCTATAGATGGAGGGGTCTCCGGTATGAAGTCTTACAACCCGTTTACCTTCTTCCACAGACCTCCTGATGGTAGTTATAATCTCATCAAGCATCATCCCTGCTGAATCAAATATCTCCGCGTTTATCCCATGAAGAAGCCCTGATGGGATAAGGCTTCCTGTGTAAATGACAACCTGTGCATCATCAAGAAGCCTCTTACCTTTGAGGGTAATTAACTCAGGGTCTCCGGGCCCTGCACCAATAAAATAGACTTTATTCATTGTCTGATAATCACCATTGAAAAATAGGTCAGGTCTTCTTTTCTTACCTTCCGTATATCGTGTAAAATCGTTTCATCATCCATACCTGCCTTTGAGATGTAGACCGCCTTATTAACAATATCCATCTCGTGCAGGTCTTTTAACAGCTTGTCAAATACCGTGTGGACCTTCATCAGGACTATAGTCTCAAACTCCCGCAGGGTCTGTTTAATGTCATCTCCATAAGTTGCCGGGAATATGGCAATCTTTTTGTCAGCAAGGCCGAGAGAGATGCGGGCACTGGCCGCAGAGGCATTGACAGACGATACACCGGGGATTATGACAATCTTTAAGCCCGGCTCCTTCTCCATAATCCTGTCGTAGAGATAGAAGAAGGTACTGTAGATTGACGGGTCACCAAGGGTAATAAAGGCTGCATCCGTTCCTCCGTTCAACCTCCCCAGTATATCCAGTGTTATCTCCTCCCATTTTGAAGTAAGTTCCGGAGTGGTATCCTCCACCCTCTTTTTCATGGGAAAATACGCCTCGACAATCTTTTTGTCAGCCATGCTGACCACCTTACTTACAATGGATAAGGCCGTGCTGCTTCCTGCCTCCCTGCCTTTTGGAACATATATGACAGGAACCTCTTTTAGAATCTTTAATGCCTTGAGAGTTAATAGCTCCGGGTCACCGGGGCCTACACCAATAACGTAAAGCGTGCCTAACATTTTTTCCCCCTGATAACAAAGATAGCGTTCTGAGCCTTAAGTATTGAACCCTGTCCACTGCATTTATTGATAGCAACCTCTGTTACATCTGTCAGTAACCCATTCTCTTCAAGATAAGCTACTCCATCAGTCAATGTTTTAAGGGTTATAGCATTTATCAGAATAGTACCGGCGGGCTTCAGTTTCATAACCCCATAATCAACAATCTCCTTCAGCCTCCCGCCGCTCCCGCCAATAAATACCCTGTCAGGGTCAGGAAGGCCATAAAGCATATCAGGCGCCTCTCCCTGAATAACCCTGATATTAAAAACTCCGAACTTCGTACGGTTTTTATTGATATGGATTATCTGCTCAGGGTCTCTTTCTATCGCATAAACAACAATCTCCCTGTTCAGTCTTGCGGCCTCGATGCTTACAGATCCGCTCCCTGAACCGACATCCCAGATGACGCCCTTCTCAGGTACAGAGAGTTTATGCAATGTCACAGCCCTTACCTCATCCTTTGTTATCAACCCTTTTGAGTGGCTGAATCCTGATTCTTCGATTCCAAAGATTCTGTTCAGTACAGGCGGCTGTGAGTCAGCAATTAATATCATCACATTTAAAGGAGAAAAAGACATTCCCGCTATATCATTGAGTGTCCCGCTGATTATCCTTTCTCCTTCCGTATCCATGTTCTCGCATACATGAGCACGAAAATGGCTGATACCCTCTGCAATAAGAAGCCCTGCTAGATAGGACGGTGAGTTTTTGGCATCCGTAAAAAGGCATACCTTTCTGTGTAGTGCAATAAGCGCAGCAATATCTTTGACATCCCTGCCATGCAGGCTCAGGAATACTGCATCATCCCATGGCTCTTTGACCTTCGCAAAGGCAATCTGCATGTAAGACGGAGAAGGTAGAAATTCAAGACGTTCTTTATCAAACTCCTCTATAAGTCTCCTCCCGATACCATAAAACAAAGGGTCTCCTGAGGCAAGAACAACTATCCTCTCTTTATCCATGTTGTCTTTCAAATACCTCAGCGCCTCTTCAACAGGCGCTATCGGGACTATCTTTTTACCTGTACCTTTCCATAAATACCCAAACTGTCGTGTGAATCTCTGCGTGGCAACTACAGCGTCTGCCCCTTCAATTATCTTTTCAATACGTTCAGTGACACAGTTGCTTATTCCTATGACAATGACCTTATTCATAGTGTTTGAATAATATCTCCTTCGTATGATACAAGATTAATTGTCAGAGGAGGGGTTCTTCCTATAATAGATTCAGCATACTCCTTTGCCTTAAGACAGACATCTTTAAAAACTGACTGATGATGGATAAAGGGTGATTGCATCATAAGTTCGAATATCTCCCGTCCTGTGTTGAAATTATAATCCCCAGTGCTATCCTGAGTTTTCTTAAACAATCCTGAACATGAGTCAATATTACTTAAAAACCTGACGGCCTTGTCTGTATCAAATACCCCGTTTCTTACATGGGTCTGGGGTGTGCACATCGCAATCTTGAGCATCTTTCCCCATTGGGCACATAAGTGGATTCTCCTGAAATCATGTCTTTTTGCCTCAATGAGAGAAAATTCCACATAATCGCCCATCATCACATACGATTCCTCCGGCAGATTATATTTAACCATATGCGCCTTCTCTGAAACCCTTCCTGAAGAAAGGGCTGCCTCTCTGCATCCCATTGCCTTTGCTATGTCCATTGATGCAGTGATGGTTGCTGTCCATGCCTCGGAAGACAGGGGTTTCTCAATACCGGTCGTACCAAGGATTGATATACCTCCTATGATTCCCAACCTCGGATTGAGTGTCTTTTTTGCAAGCACCTCTCCTTTTGGTACTGAGATGGTAACCTCTGCTATCTGTCTTGTATTCTTCATACTCTGAACCATTGCCTCTGTCACTGCCTCTCTTATCATCCTCCTTGGAACAGGATTTATGGCAGGTTCTCCCACCGGCAGAGCAAGTCCCGGTTTTGTAACTGTCCCGACACCTTTACCGCCTTTAATAATAATAGTCAAAGGATCACAGGCCATAGCAGTTGGATTATCCCTGTTTATGTCCTCCTGTCCGTATTCCATATACTTTATCATCACCTCTGCGGCTATCTCTGCCCTGTTCGTGACATCCGGGTCATCCCCTGCATCTTTAATTACAGAGGCACGTGCCACAGGATAAGCGCCTTCTCTGCTGACCACTGCATTGCATATCCTGAAATTTACCCTGCTCCCGTCCGGAAACGGGATATCCACCTGATTAGGTATCCTGTTTTCATCTCTGCCTAATAAGAGTAAGGCCGCTGCCTTTGCTGCTGCAGCAGCACAGGCACCAGTTGTATATCCATACCTCAATCTCTTAGAATTCAATACCAATTCTGGCCTTTACACCCTTTTCAAAGTAATGTTTAAGTTCTCTCATCTCTGTTACAAGGTCTGCCCTTTGAATAACCCTTTCATCTGCATACCTTCCTGTAATGACAAGTTCGGTCATGGAAGGTTTAGCAGCCATAAGTTCTAACATATCTTCTGTGGTGAAGAGGTTATAGTGTATCGCAATATTTGCCTCATCAAGGATTATGACATCATAACGATTTGATTGTATAATCTCCCTGATTTCCCTCAATCCTTCTCCGGCAGCTTTAATATCAGACTCACCAGGAGTTCTTTTCAGCAGAAGACCATTGCCATATTGTTTGACTGTAATCAAGCCCTCAAACTTTTCAAGTATCTTATGCTCACTGCACCTTTTCTTCTTTACAAACTGGGCGAAAAAGACCCTGAGTCCGGCACCGGCAGCCCTTAATGCAAGACCCAGTGCTGCGGTTGTCTTACCCTTTCCATTACCGGTATAAACCTGTATGTATCCCTTCCTCATGCCCTGTTTCCCTTTAGGTTCCGAATGGTCCTCCAGAACAGTCCCAGCATAAGACCAAGCATGACAGACAGCATCAATCCCTGAACAGTCTGCGCTGTTACAAGATGGTATCTGGCAGGACAGGCAGAGGAAAGGAATGTACCGCCAACCCGTAATATTACCCATAGTGAACTGGAAATAAATACTGCACTGGAAATAATATTTTTAAAGGGGAGCCATGCCTGCAGCAGATTCAGAAACGCACCTGCGACCACACCCAATACAGCACCACCCAATGTAAAGGTGATCAGATTATGCAGAAGTCCCCCCTCATAAGGAAAGGCACCGCTGACGGCATTGACAATCAGGGCGACCCAGCCCCATGTGCCGCCCGCAAGTATACCCGTGATAATACCCCTTCTCAAATCTACAGATTCAGAATGCACCTGATACCTCCTTTCCGGCCTCTTGTGCCCTAATGACAGGGCATACCGATTGTATGTCTGAAATCATGAAATGCATCATGCACGCCCGGTACAACAGAATCCATACCGTATACTATGGCTACCATTGCAAATGATACAAAAGCGATAATCAGTACCGGATACAGGATGCTGCGGAGACCTTTCTCTAATGTTATTATCCCTTCCATAATCTAATCCTCCTTTCCAAAAAGATTTTACCCGTTTAATCTTATGTCATCTTCAGCAGGGCATTGACAATAGCCGCTGCGACAGTACTTCCGCCTTTTCTGCCCAATGATGTAATAAATGGATAGTTCACGTGCAAAAGCACCTCCTTTGACTCAACTGCACTGACAAATCCTACCGGAACACCAATGACAAGTTCAGGGTTAAACACACCTTCCTGTATCAGGTTCATTACCCTGTACAGGGCTGTAGGTGCATTACCAACCACCACAATACCAACATTCTCACCGGCCCCCATCTCCATTGCAATCTCAGTCCTTGTCTTCCCTGTACGAAGAGATTCATCCCCCCCTGTCTCACTGTCTGACAGCTTGCAGATAACCCTGCCGCCGGACTTTTCAAGGAGATGCTTGTTAATCCCTGTTTCAACCATGTGTACATCAACGAGGATGTTCATCCCATTCCTGATGGCCTTTAATCCTGCCTCAATGGCACGGGGATGAAATTGCATATTCTTAACAAAATCAAAATCTCCTGTGGTATGTATCACCCTCTTAACAACCGGCAGTTCAATATCCCTGAATCTTGTTTCTCCAAGTTCATCTGTAATAATCTCAAAACTCTTTTCCTCAATCTCACAGGGCCTGAGCCTTTTGAAAGTTCTGATGTCTTTCTTTAATCTTTCAAGGGCGACCTTTGCGATATTCTCATGCAGACCGAGAGGCTCGGTAATTGAGAATTCAATTTCATTATGTTTCTTCTGTGCATCATCAATCAGTGCAGGTATATCTTCCTCATAGTGCCTCCCCTTATATAGAAAATAAGGGAGTACGATTATTTTCCTGGCACCTTTCGAGACACAGGCAGAGACACCATCTGAAAAATCAGGCCTGCCGAACTGCATAAAGGCTGCCTCAACAATCGGGATGTCCCCCATTGTTCTGACCATCTGTGCCATTTGGATTAGCGTATTGTTTGCCTCTGTCAACCTGCTCCCATGTCCCAACAGTAATATTGATTCCATTATTCCCCCCTTGATATTATCAATCCGGTAAATGCATCAGCAATCCCGGGATGTGATCCGAAATGTATATGAACATAACTTACAAGCGTGTTCCTAAAACTATAGCCTTCGTTATAAATATTATCTCCCTTCCTGTTCTTTAAAGAGTAGACCTCCTGAATATCACGGCACCCTGTACTCTTTGTGCTGTCTTTTATCTCTGAGTAATGAAATTCATGCCCCCTCAGAACAGCACCCTCCTTTCCGAGGATACAGTCCGTGAGCAGCCTGACTTCTCTGTATCCGAGGGTCAATCTCTTCTTCATCGCTGTCTCAAATGGGAATACATGGGCCATTGTGTGAAAGCATCCGTCTAAATCATACGTCCCTTTTGAGAGGTACATCAGCCCTCCGCATTCGGCATAGAGCGGTCTTCCGGACATACTCCATGAATGTATGGCATTCAGCATTAATTTATTACTGCTGAGGGCACCGGCATAAAGTTCAGGGTATCCCCCGCCAATATATATGACATCCGTACCCTCAGGAATACTGCTGTCTGAAAGCGGACTGAATGTGGTTATCCTGGCCCCGGCCTTTTTTAAGAGATCAAGATTATCCTCATAGTAAAAGCAGAATGCCTTGTCATAGGCAAGGGCAATGTGTTGTGCCAATGTTTATCACCTCCTCAATATCTATATATTGCGAAACAGCCTCTGAAAGACTATTTATTTCTTTATCTGAAACAGGTCTTTCTTCTGCCACAGTAAGCCCGAGGTGCCGCTCAGGGATTCCAAACTCATCCTTCTCAGGCAAAAATCCCAGCACCTTTACATTCGTGTGTTTATCTATTGCCTCCCTCAGGATTTCAAAGTGTCTTTCACTGCCGACCCTGTTTAGAATAACCCCTGCCACAGTGACTCCACTATCGAAGGATTCAAACCCTCTTACAATGGGGGCAATGCTTTCTGCCATAGCACCTGCATTAACTATTAATAAGACCGGCAGTCCGAGTACCTTTGCAAGCTCCGCTGTACTTACCTCTCCGCCATCAAAAAGTCCCATAACACCTTCTACGATTGCCATATCAGCATCCCTGATATTTTCAGAAAAACATTTAAGGACATAGTCTTCCCCGCACATCCACAAATCAAGATTCCTTGAGGGCCTATCCGTGACCAGTGTGTGAAATCCCGGATCAATAAAATCAGGGCCTGCCTTAAAAGGCTGGACCCTTAATCCCATGTTTTTCAGCGCTGCCATAATACCAATAGATATTGTTGTCTTACCGGCACTGCTGCTGATCCCTGAGATTACTATTCCATTGCACATTGAAATATCTTAACCCTCATCAGCGGGGTTAGAAAACCCCGCCTATCCAGAAATATTTTTGGATGATCCCGCTTATCCAATAATAAATTAAGGATAGGCGGGACATTCCTGTCCCGCATCCACTATGAAAATATGATTCACAAATAATTACTGTCAAGGCTCAATAGCCCTGACAGTCCTTTTATTAATCTCACATTCTCCTTATGTGATTTTACAGCTACCCTTATGTATGTACCGTCAAGTCCCTTAAAATTTGAACAGTCCCTGACGAGGATGCCCCTTGTCTTTAATGCCTGATATATATCACCGGCGTTTGAAATTTTTAAAAGATAGAAGTTGGCGGCAGAGTCTAAAAATTCTATCCCAAGCTTTTGAAAACTCTTTATTAGAAATTGTTTTTCTTTACGGATGACACTGAAAGTCTCTTCCCTGTATTTCCTGTCTTTTAGTGCGGCTATTGCAGCCCGCTCTGCAAGGCTGTTTACACTCCAGGGTTCTTTATATTCTTTTAATTTCCCGATAAGGTGCCTGGGAAATACACCATAGCCTATCCTCAGGCCGGGGAGTGCATGGAATTTTGTTATTGATCTCAGGACAATGAGATAAGGATTATTCTGAACCTCGTTTATCACTGTATGCTCAGGACAGAAATCAATAAATGCTTCATCAACAATCAGGCAGCAGCCGGCACGTTTTGCTGCCTCTGCTATCTTCATAACCTCTTCTCTTTTCAGGAGTCTTCCGGTTGGATTGTTGGGGTTGCATAAGAAAGCAATTACCCGTACCTTGTTGTTTCTATCCAATAATCTCCATAGCCCACCCCCACCCTGACCCTCCCCCGTCAAGGGGGAGGGAATTTTCGCTTGCCCCACTCCCGTCATTAGAATCTGGGGAGGGGGAGTAAACATGGCCTTTATAAAGTCATCCGGTCTTATGTCAAAGTTATTCTTCCTCTCCAACTCATAACTCATAACCCTTAACTCATTACTCATCCTGCATGCCCTCTCATATTCAGAGAATGACGGTGCAGGTATCAACACCCTCTCCGGCCTCAATGCCCTTGCGATAAGATAAATCAGCTCTGTACTGCCGTTCCCGCATAGCACCATCTCAGGGGAGATGTTGTTATGCCTGCCTATATATTCCCTTAACCTCACTGTCTCAGGGTCAGGGTAATTGCATAGCTATTTCATACCCCCTCTCAGTGCCGCCTTAACCTTCTTGGAGACCCCAAGGGGATTTATGGATGCACTGAAGTCTATAATGTCTCTCTCAGCCATCTTCAGCTCTTCTGAAAGCCGGTATATATTTCCGCCGTGTCCGTTCATGTTCTAAGATATATAACCAGTACTGCGAGATTAAGCACTATGATTGATGTAAGTCTTACAATTGAGACGGCCTTTTCTGAGGCATATAAATAAGATAACCCGTCCAATTCTTTTAACCCCTTTAAATCCGGGCTGCCGCCAAGGTACGGTTTCTCTAACATCCTTCCGCCATACATTGAGGGACCTCCGAGAGTTAAACCCAATGCCCCTGCCATAGCTGCCTCAGGCACCCCGCTGTTCGGGCTCGGATGTTTTCTGCCATCCCTGAGCATCACCTTTAATGAACTGACGAAAGCAGGAAGTGACCGGCAGACAATAGCAGATGAGGCAGGGATCAACGCCCCGGTAATCCTTGCAGGGATATAGTTTGCTGCATCATCAAGCCTTGCCGCTGCCCAGCCGAAATCCCTGTATCTGTCATTCTTATATCCAACCATAGAATCCATTGTATTGATCGCCTTATATGTCATTGCAAGAGGCAGTCCCCCTATTGCAAAATAAAACATAGGTGCAATAATCCCGTCAGAGGCGTTCTCTGCAAGGGTCTCAATCACCGCCTTAATAATCCCTCTTTCATCAAGCTGCCCTGTATCACGGCCTACGATATGACTCAACTTTATCCTTGCCCCTGCAATATCTTTTTCCCTGACAGACTCTATTACAAGCCGTGCCGAATCAATCAGACCCTTTACTGCAATGGTGGCAGATATCAGATAGATTATGATAATAAGAAAGATGTATGAGATAAAAGATGATAGGATGGAATTCAGGAGTGTCAGATTAATAGTATAAAATACACCATAAGTGAAAGAGACCATAAACAGGGTGAGAAAGACACCGGCCAGTCTCTCCGATAATCTGCGGTTGGCAGGAAAATGATTAATGATAATCCTGCTGATATGCTCTATCCTTACTATAATCCATCCCATAATCCTCACAGGATGAATAAGGATTATGGGGTCTCCGATACATAAGTCGAGCATAAATGCCGTTATAAGCAATGAGTATGGCATGGAGAGTAAATAATAAATATGCGGGAAAGTATTATCCATATCAATTCATAATCAGGTATCAATCATCCGCTCTATAAATTTCATATCCAGACTTTCCTTTAATATCCCTGCCCAGTTATTAAGGGCAGCTTCCCTTAATCCTGAATAATCAATTACCTCTTCTACAGGGTTTAAGCCCTTGCTTATCCTGACTGAATTTATCAGGCCCAGCCTGAACCGGTCATTATCAAATATCCCGTGGATATAAGTCCCCCAACAGTTTCTATTTATTGAACCATCCGCCACCTGTCCGGTATCACCTGCGGAGAGCCTTCTTAGCCTGAAGACGCCGGTATCCCCTGTAGTGTTTCCCTGATGTATCTCATAACCTCTTAATAATTCTGAGTCAACATAATCCTGGTAATCCGGCATAGATGCCTTCAATTTCAAATCATGGACTAATTCTGCTTCTACCAAAGATGTCACCTTTGTCTTCTCAAGTGTCGTTTCCACTTCAAGGAATCCAATGCCTTTTATTTCATTATATTTACTTTCCATGCCATAAGGATCAAGTATCCTCTTGCCGAGCATCTGATAACCGCCGCAGATTCCGATGATGGGAATCCCCTTTTCCTTTGCCCGTCTTATACTATCCTCTATCCCATTCTCACGAAGGAATAACAGGTCCGCAACAGTGTTCTTTGATCCGGGGATTATGATGATATCCGCATTCTCTATATCCCCTCCCCATAATGAATAGACCAGATTAACATCAGGTTCATAGAGGAAGGGGTCGAAGTCTGTGAAGTTGGAGATATATCTTAATCTTAAAACAACAATCTTTATTGGGGTACGCCTTTCAGACGAATTAAACTGTTTAATCCGCTCAACAGGTATCCCGTCTTCTTCGTGAAGCCCAAGGTCTCCTGAATAAGGGATTACGCCAATAACAGGTCTGCCGGTTTTTTCTGAAATCATTTTCAGACCAGGCTCAAGGATTGAGAAGTCACCCCTGAATTTATTGATAATAAATGCCTTGATATAATCAGCATCATCATTGAGTAGCCCGATAGTTCCATAAAAGGAGGCGAACACCCCGCCCTTTTCTATATCTCCAACAAGGATCACAGGTGCATTCGAATATCGGGCAACACTCATATTGACTATTTCATCATTAGTCAGGTTTATCTCAGCAGGACTGCCTGCCCCCTCGATAACAATCAGGTCGTGTCTCTTTGCCAATCTTTCATACGCATAAGTGACAGCCGCCCATGCGTCTCTCTTAAATGCATAGTAGTCCCGTGCCTTCATATTAGAATGAACCTTGCCATTTATAATTACCTGACATTCTGTCTCGCCTGATACCTTGAGCAAGACAGGGTTCATATCCACGGAAGGCTCTACCCGTGCGGCCTCTGCCTGAAATGCCTGTGCACGTCCGATCTCACCGCCTTCTCCGGTTATAAAAGAATTCAGTGCCATATTCTGTGCCTTAAAGGGAGCGACATTAATCCCCATGTCCCGGAATATTCTGCAAAGCCCGGCAACAATAAGGCTCTTGCCGACCCCGGAGCCTGTCCCCTGTATCATTAATGCCCTTGCGCTCATTTAACCTGACCTTCCGGCGGGGTTAGAAAACCCCGCCTATCCATATCTATGAGGATAGGCGGGACATTCCTGTCCCGCTGATTTTCATGGCCCTTTGTGAACCCTCGGTTCATGGGAGTTCACCCAAAAATCTCCATAGCTCACCCCCACCCTAACCCTCCCCCCTCAAGGGGGAGGGAATGTCTGTTGTAATTCTACCTTCTACCTTCAGTCTTCAGCCTTCTTACATCTTACATCTTACATCTTACATCTTACTTCTTGCCACCGCTCACTCCCGCCTCTCCAAACGTAGCCATCTCAGTAAGTATCTTTACACCGGCCTCGATCAGGCTGATGGCAAGACATGCGCCTGTACCCTCACCAAGCCTCAGATTAAGGTCAAACAGAGGAACAATGCCTATCCTCTCCAGTATCGCCTGATGACCATTTTCAACAGACAGATGGGAGGCAAAAAGGTATTGTGATATCTCTTCCTTTAACGAAACAGCAACAAGGGCTGCGGCTGAAGAGATAAAGCCGTCTATGACAACAGGTATTCTGCAGGCTGCTGCACCTATAATAAGCCCCGCTATCCCTGCAATTTCAAACCCGCCCACCTTTGCCAGGACATCCAGAGGATTCCTTGCATCAGGTTTGTTAACAGCGATACTCTGTTCAATGACCCTTATCTTATTCTTGAACATATCATCGTTAATACCTGTCCCGCGTCCTGTCACCTGTTCAACAGGTTTCCCTGTGAGCACTGCCGTTATGGCACTGCTTGGTGTGGTATTTCCAATCCCCATGTCTCCTGTGCCTATTATATCTGCCCCCTCTTTGTGTGCCTCGTACGCAAGCTCTATCCCGGTTTTTAGTGACCTGATACACTCTTCCATTCTCATAGCAGGTCTTAAAGCCATATTCTGTGTCCCCATTCCGATCTTCTTTTTAATAAGCCCTTTTGCATCTTCAAACATATAATCAACACCTATGTCCACCACTCTTACCTCAGCTCCTGCATGGCTTGCCAGCACATTTATCCCTGCACCGCCGCGTAAGAAATTGAAGACCATCTGGTAAGTCACTTCCTTTGGGTAGGCACTGACGCCCTCCTGAGTCACGCCATGGTCACCGGCAAATGTATATATAACCTTCTTTTTAATCTTTGGATACTCGTTTCCTGTAATCGTGACATAGCGCCTTGCCAGCTCTTCTAACCGTCCGAGGCTTCCCGGCGGTTTAGTAAGATTGTCCAGCCTCTTCTGAGTCTTATCCTGCAAATCCATGCTCAATGGTTTAATGCTATTTAAAGTTTCCTGCAACATATTCATTTCATGTCTCCTTTGAGGCTCTTGCAAAAGTCTCCGTGACATCTGGTAAAACCGGCACAAAATTGGATTTTGCAATTTAAAAATCACCTATCGTACAAATTAGATCGTTAAATTACACTTTTTAAGCAATCCAAGCATTTTCAGGGCGTACT
>JACRGV010000034.1 GCA_016212215.1 Nitrospirota bacterium | reverse complement strand
CAAAGGATAATGAAAATGAGGCCCCCTCCCCTTAGTCCCCTCCCGCAAGGGGAGGGGAGATATGAAAGATTGCCGAAGATTCCCCCTCCCTTGACGGGAGGGGGTTAGGGGGAGGGTGAGCTATGGAGATTTTCGGATGAACCCCCATGAACCGAGGGTTCACAAAGGGCCATGAAAATCAGCGGGACAAGAATGTCCCGCCTATCCTCAATCTCTGTGTGGATAGGCGGGGTTTTCTTACCCCGCCGGAGAGATTTTCGGATGAATGATAATATTATGCGCAGTGATACAATAAAAAAGGGGTTTGAGAGGGCGCCGCACAGGAGTCTTCTGAGGGCAACCGGTCTTAAAGATGAGGATTTTAATAAGCCATTCATCGGTGTTGTTAATTCATATATAGACATCATCCCAGGTCATGTTCATCTGCAGGAGTATGGAAGGATAATTAAAGATGAGATCAGGAAAGCGGGCGGTGTCCCGTTTGAGTTTAATACTATTGGTGTTGATGACGGTATTGCTATGGGACATAAGGGGATGCTCTATTCCCTTCCAAGCAGGGAACTTATAGCAGACTCAGTCGAGACGATGATACAGGCACACATGCTGGATGGTATGGTATGTATTCCCAATTGCGACAAGATAGTGCCGGGTATGATTATGGCGGCAATGCGTGTGAATGTGCCTGCGGTCTTTGTGAGCGGCGGGCCTATGGCAGCAGGCAGGACATCAACCGGAAAGGTTGTTGACCTTATCTCAGTATTTGAAGGGGTAGGGGAACTGCAGGCCGGCAGGATAACTGAGGCAGAATTAAAAGAGATAGAAGACAATGGCTGTCCAAGCTGTGGTTCCTGCTCAGGGCTGTTTACTGCGAACTCTATGAATTGTCTGATGGAGGCACTTGGTATTGCCCTTCCTGGAAATGGTACTGCACTCGCAAAGACTCCTGAGAGGGAGGAACTTTTAAAGCGTGCAGCACGACAGATTATTGAGTTAATAAAGGCCGACCTTAAACCCAGGGATATTGTCACAAGAGGGGCAATTGATAATGCCTTTGCACTTGATATGGGAATGGGCGGTTCAACAAATACTATTCTTCACACCCTTGCAATTGCTCATGAGGCCGGAATAAGTTACGACCTGAAGCGTATAAATGAACTCTCAAGAATAGTACCCAATATTTGCAAGGTAAGCCCGTCATCTCAGTGGCATATTGAGGATGTGCATAATGCAGGAGGTGTGGGTGCTATCTTAAAGGAATTGAGCAGGGTGGATGGAGTAATTGATTTACAGCAGAAGACTGTTACCCTTAACACGCTTGGCGATAACATCAAAGATGCTGTTATAAAGAATAAAGAGGTTATCAGGCCCATTGAGAATGCATATAGTAAGGATGGGGGCCTTGCAATCCTTTATGGAAATCTTGCACCTGAGGGGGCTGTTATAAAGACAGCGGGTGTGGACCCTGCAATGCGGAGACATGAGGGGCCTGCAATTGTATTTGAATCACAGGAAGATGCATGTGCCGGTATACTCGGAGGCAGGGTAAAGGCAGGGCATGTTGTAGTTATACGTTATGAAGGGCCTAAGGGCGGCCCTGGTATGCAGGAGATGTTATCCCCTACAGCAAATATAATGGGGCTTGGGCTTGGTGATAAGGTTGCACTTATAACAGACGGCCGGTTTTCAGGAGGAACACGAGGAGCATGTATAGGCCACGTCTCACCTGAGGCGGCAGAGGGCGGCCCGATAGCCCTTATTCAGGATGGTGACATTATAAGTATTGACCTCAACGAACGAATCCTGAATGTGGCAATAAGTGAGGCAGAGATGAACAAAAGAAGGCAGGAGTGGAAGCCGCCCCATCCGAAAGTTGAGAAGGGCTGGCTTGCGAGATATGCGAGGATGGTGACTTCAGGGAGTAAGGGAGCAGTGTTGATATAGCTTAGGCGGAAGGTAGAAGTAAGAAGCAAGAAGTAAGAAATGAGAATTCCTCCTTTAGAAAAGTACAAAGTTTATCCCCCCTCCCTTGACGGGAGGGGGGATAGGGGGAGGGTGAGCTATGGAAACTTTATAATAAAGTGGCCTAAGCTGGATACTCACAAAGGGGGATAAATGGTGTCTGAGTTCGATTCTGTATCAGGTGAAGGGAATGTTAAGCACCAGATTATTTGCGGGAAATGCGGGATGGTGTATGAGATAAGGTATATATCAGAGTCGTGCCGCTATGTTGAAGGTGAAGGTTATCTCTGTATGAATTGCAATACTGTACTCGAAATGGAGGGCACAGAATAACTTATCCGGACTTGCCCCCTTGAACCCTTTATTTTATCGCACTCTTTAATGCCTTACCCGCTGTGAATTTCGGTGCTCTTGAAGCAGAGACCTTAATTGCCTCTCCGGTTTTTGGGTTCCTGCCGTCTCTGGCCTTTCTCTCATTTACAGAGAAGGTACCGAAGCCTAACAATGTTACCTTCTGGCCTTTCTGTAATGCCTTAACAATATTATCAAGGGTTGCAAGCAATGCACTGTTGGCTGCCTTTTTGCTTATACCTGCTGAAATGGCGATTTTTTCAATAAGCTCTGTCTTTGTCATACATGTTCCCTTTCCGGTATCTTGAGGATGTAAAAGGTTGTCGGATGGAGAGTAAGACTATCAATTTTCAGGCAATGTTGTCAAGAACTATATTTAATTCTTTTATCTTTTTTCTGAGTGTATTTCTGTTGAGGCCGAGTATATGTGACGCCTGTATCTGATTCCCGCCGGTCTCTTTTAAAACCATAGTAATAAGGGGTTTCTCTATCTCTCTTAGAAGTGTGTGGTATAGATTGGAACCTTCTGATGCCTTAAATCTTTTTATAAAATCATGGAGCCTTCTCTCAATGAAATCTTTAAGTGAAATTGAAGGTGCAGGTTCTTCCGAAACAAAGGTATTAAAGAGGTCAGGTTCAATACCAATCAGTTTGTAAGGCGTTTTGTTGATCTTTTTTTTTGCCTCATGGGCATCCCTGATAAGGGTTACACCTATGCCCCTGTCTTCCCAAGACTTTTTTAAATCAGATACCCCGCTGCCCTTCCCAACAATTATTATATTATCCCGATCCATAACCTCTTATCTCTAACCTCTAACCTCTTGCTTCTATCCTGTCGTCTATTACAACTAACATATACAAATAAAAAGTGCAACAAGTAAATTGGGGCTTTGGGGCTACGACAAATTTATTGGTTAGCCCTATGAGAAATCTACCCAAGGCGAAATCTAAATTGACTCATAAATATCATCCTGCTATTCTGACCTCCAAAAAGAAAATTCATAGTGCGGGTCTCTATGACGGCAAGAAGCTTTCTCTCATAGAATTACTGTTCACATCTTCATAAGCATTTGATACTATAAGGGGTATTAAAATAAGGATATTATGGAAGGAATTTATAAAGCCAATATAACAGCAGGCGCCTTATTGGTGTCTGAAAGCAGAAAGATTGCAGATTTGATGATCAGGGAGGTTTCAGTCGAGGAATGGAAGGATGCTGTTGAGAATAAGAACATCCTGCAGAAGCTGAGCGTCTCATCGTCAAAAAGGGTCGCGTCATTCATAAGGGCTCGGTTGGGGCTGATGACTCCGGAACTCTGGAAGATGGTTCGGGACGGGGATGCTGTACTCGCAACTCAGGCCGTATTCGCGGCAGCGATTAAGCATTGCCGGATTTTAGGGGATTATTTGGATATTGTTGTTCGTGAGCAATTCAGGAAGATGGAAGACAGGCTTTCCCCGGCGTTGTGGGACGAGTTCATTGTTTTATGCAAGCAAAGAGACCCATTTATGGAGGATTTCCCGCCGTCAACCGCGGAAAAGATGCGCAGTGTCGTGCATAAAATTCTTGTGGAAGCAGGCTATTTACATAGCGCTCATGATTGGCGATTGAAGCGAGTAGAAATCGTGCCTGAGGTAATAGACTATTTGATAAAGAATAATGAAGAGTATGTTTGTAGATGTATACAGGTGAGCAAATGACATTTCAGGAAAGATTAGATGCAATTTTACCGGAAGTAACAAGCGATGGATTCCTGAAGAGAAACAAACTAAGCGGTGAAATCCCTTTTTATGTTTTTGATTATCTTCCGGAAGATGAATTAAAAATGCGCGGGCATATTTTGTTTATGGAAGAACGGATTAAAAAACATCATCCCGGTATTAAATTTAGACATGTCAGATTGTTCCATCTGATGATCGAGCACCTGACGGAGCGGGGGAATATAGAAAAGGCGTACGACATGGAATGCGGGAAAGGGTCGGCGGCATTGTGGAAGGCATTGTCTGCGGCTGTTAAGCCGGAGCGGTTTGTTAACATCATTGCAGAGAAATATAATCTTGCGCAGTGTGACCTTGTATTTATCAGCGGTACCGGTACTATCTGGCCCTGGGTCAGGGCGCATTCACTTTTGAATAATCTTCAAAACGTTACGGGCAATGCATCGGTGGTACTGTTTTATCCCGGGAAATACAGCGGCCAGTCATTTCGGTTATTTGACCTGCTGGCGGAGGACAATTACTACAGGGCCTTTAGATTAGTGCCTTAAAAAAATGGAGTCAATATGAAACATTCATGATCCATGGGCTCACTAAGTGGAATGAAAATCCCCCCCTTTGTATAAGGGGGGGCATGGGGGGGTTATTTTCAGGTGAAAATCAAAGAAATTTTCAAAAAAGACATCTTTCGCGCAATTAACGGCGTCATCAAGGCAGAGCAAAAAGACGAGGCATCCATATATCAGGAGCTTGACGAACTTGTGCTGACGAAGGAGTTAACCGGCCATCTTGACAGATTCTTCTCCGTATACGCTGATACGGTTGACGATCCCATAAGCTCTGACGCCGCTGGCAAGGTAGGCGTTTGGGTGTCCGGTTTCTTTGGCTCTGGAAAGTCGCATTTTATCAAAGCGCTTTATTACTTATTTGCGAATACGTCTGTTGAAATGGGCGGCAAAAAGAAAACCGCATTGCAGTTTTTTGAAGAAAAGATAAGTGATGCCATGCTGTCCGGAACGGTTAAGCGGGTTGCCGGTAAAGATATTGACGCTATCCTGTTCAATATTGACAGCAAGGCAGATCAATCCCGTGGCCGGGAAGCCATCCTGTCAGTCTTCTTAAAAGTATTAAATGAGCTTCAGGGCTACAGCCCTGATCATCCGCATATCGCACACATGGAACGTTATCTCGATAAAAAGAAACAGCTCGGGGATTTCAAACGGGAATATGCGGCACTTACTAACGAAGAATGGGAAGACCGAAGGGTTGACTGGCACTTTAATCAGGACGAGATCGTAAAGTCTCTCACGAGAGTGCTTGGACAAAGCGAAGAGTCGTGTCACCGGTGGATAGACCATGCTGAGACAGATTTTTCTCTGACCGTAGAGAATTTTGCCAGGTGGGTAAAGGAGTATCTTGATGCCAAAGGCCCATCGCACAGGTTATTCTTCTTTGTAGATGAGATCGGGCAGTTTATAGGCAGTGACGGGCATTTGATGCTAAGCCTTCAGACGATAGTTGAGAATCTGGGGGTTGTCTGTGCAGGCAGGGCATGGGTGGTCGTTACCTCTCAGGAAGATATTGACACTGTTCTGGGATCTCTTAGTAATGCACGCACAAATGACTTTTCAAAAATACAGGGCAGGTTCAAAACGCGTATCTCCTTATCAAGCTCAAATACAGACGAAGTCATTCAGCGGCGGCTTCTGGAAAAGAAGGACGACTGCGTAGCCGGACTGAAGAAACTATATACACCCAATGCCGATATCTTAAAAAACCAGCTTACCTTCACATCGGATACCGGCATGACCCTTCCGTCCTATAACAATCCCGATGAATTCGTGAGCAATTACCCGTTTGTCCCCTATCAATTCAAGCTGATTCAAAAAGTATTTGAGACGATCCGCCGCGCCGGAGCGACAGGGCTTCACCTTTCCCGGGGAGAGCGCTCCATGCTGGATGCATTCCAGTTCGCGGCACAGCAGGCCGCTTCAAAAGACGCAGGTATCCTCGTCCCGATTTATTGGTTCTATCCTTCTATTGAGAGTTTCCTTGATACCGCTGTTAAGCGCACGATTGATCAGGCCGGTTTTAATAAGTCGCTCCATGAGTATGATATTTCCATACTTAAGGCGCTGTTTATGATCCGCTATATTCAGGAGGTTAAAGGTAACGTAGATAATCTCGTTACTTTATGCATAGAAGGCATTGATGAAGATCGTCTTATCCTCCGCAAAAAGATCGAAGAGTCCCTTTTAAGGCTTGAGAAGGAAACACTCATCGCCAGAAGTGGAGAGAATTATTATTTTCTTACCAATGAAGAACAGGATGTCAGCCGCGAGATCAAGAATGTGGAATTGGGCTTTGGCGATGAAAGCCGCACATTGAGTAAAATAATCTTTGAAGATATCTATCGGGGTGACAAAAAACACCGTTACGTAAAGACCGGGAAAGATTTTGATCTCCTGAGGATGTGTGATTTACAGGTCTGCGGCGGACGTGTTGAGCGCGGCCTGACTATTTCCGTCATCTCTGCATTTTATGACGAATATTCCCTTTTTGGTTCGCACCGGTGTATCGGGGAGAGCACTAACGATAATGGCTGCATTGTCATTAAATTACCGGATAGCGATCTTCTCGGGAAAGAAATACAGACATTTCTGAAGACTGAAAAGTATATAGCCCGTAAAAACGAAGGCAACCCCGAGATAAAACGGATCCTTGATGAGCGCAAGTCAGAGAATCGGGAGCGTAAGGGAAGGATCATAGAACTCGTCAAAGAACTTTTGGGCCGGGCAGAATATTATATCAATGGATGGGAATGGCGGGCAGACGCAGAAGACCCGTTTATCGCGTCCAATAATGCCCTGGATTACCTTGTAGACAACAGCTTTTCCAAAATGGGATACATCGAACACCCGTCTGCTAATCCTCAGGGAGAGATCCAGTCAGTGATGCGTCATGATGACACCGCTCAAAGAGTGTTCGATATGAACATTCCAGACAATAATCCGAAGGCTGCAAGAGAGGTGCGGGATTATATTTCATTATGTGTCCTGCAGAGCAAACAGATGGTTGCAGGCGATATCATCGAGCGTTTTGCCGCTCGTCCCTATGGATGGAACGAGTGGGAAACGGCGCTTATACTTGCTAAACTCTATTGTCTTGGAGAAATACAGTTTCTCTTTAGCGGAGGGATACTTGAGCGCGGACGGGTGGCGGAAGTGATCACGCGGACCAGCAACTGGAAAAAGGTAACGGTTCGTCAGCGCAAAGTGGTTGACGTCGCGCATATTGAAAAGGCACGCAGACTGGGGCAGGAGGTATTCGGACAAATGGGGTCTGACAAGGAGCTGCCGCTTTATCAATTTCTGAGGCAGCAGTTGGAAGGTTGGCGGGATTCCATAAACCAGCATAAGACCCTTGCAGATACCGGAAAATACCCTGGGCTTAAAGATATTCAGGAAATATCGAGATTGGTTGAACTGCTCTTAGACGGTCAAGACAGCTTTGAGTTCATAGGGCGTATATTAGAGAACCGTGATGGACTTATAACCGCCGCAAATACATTTGCTGACATAAATGGTTTTTATATCAAACAGCGCCCGCAATGGGATGAATTACGTGATGCCATGGCGAGGTTTGAGATAAACAGTTTTGATCTTGAAAACAGCGAAGATATAAAAACCGCATTGATAAGGATGCGGGATATTCTGGCAGCACCAGCACCATACGGCATCATTCGTGAAGCCGCATCGCTGATACAAAAGGTAGATCAAGCCAACGACAAGCTACTTGCTGATGCGAGGGGAAAAGCAAGTAATGTAATATCCACTCTTGCAGAGCGGTTCGTTAAAGAAGCAGAGGGTATTAAGGCTTTACCCAAAGACATAGAACGTACCAGCAGGGCTTACACTTCTGTTGGAGAGCGGCTTGAAAGCGAGGAGAGTATCGCCAATATCAATCGTCTTGCGGATGAGGCGAAGAATATCTTTGTGGCAGAAATGAACAGCCTGGTCAAAACAGTTGCCAATGATGCAGGCGGCCACCAGGTCAGGGAGGTGCAGATTGTTCATATTCGCAGCGAGGCAAGCAAACCGTACCTTGAATCTGATGCAGATGTTGATGAGTTTATAGATAATTTAAGCGGAAGGTTTAAAAAGGCAATTAAAGACGGTAAGCGGATAAGGGTTGAATAGAAAAATCAAATAAAGTAGTACGCATTATACATTCATTGTAGCCAGTGATTTCAAGTGTTTTATTGATCAGGAGTATGTTATGGCATTACCAATTAATATCTATGAATTACTTCATGGTCGTGTAGTGGAGTCTGAACGCCTTGAGTTTAAGGAAGGATGGAATCCTGAAGCGGTCTTGCATACGATGTGCGCCTTTGCCAATGATATCAATAATTGGGGCGGCGGCTATATCGTGATCGGCGTGGCTGAGAAAGATAACGTTCCGGTCTTTCCTCCTAAAGGACTGTCCCGGTCAGAGATTGTGAAGGTTCAGAAAGAGATTTTGGGACTATCTCACAAGATGAGACCAGAATATTTTCCTGTAGTTGAGGTGACGAACTTTGAAAGGCGGGACATCCTAATAGTTTGGGTTCCAGGTGGAAATGGCCGCCCATATAAGGCTGCAGTGAGTTTGGCTAAAGGAGCTGAATACGCATATTACATCCGTCGTAATGCCGTTACCAAATTGCCGACAACGGCAGAAGAGCGTGGTTTAATAAAGCTTGCTAATAATATTCCATTTGATGACCGCATTAACCATAACGCTGATTTGAATGATCTTAATATTATCCTGATCCAGTCATATCTGGCGGAAATCCGCAGCTCCCTTTCTGCCGAGGTATCAAAGCTGCCGTTTGCTGACCTGTGTTTACGGATGAATATAGCTCAGGGGCCGGCGGAATATTTAAAGCCTAAGAATATCGGTCTGTTGCTTTTCAGTGATGATCCGGAGAAATTCTTTCCTCGTGCGCGAATTGATATTGTTGAGTTTGAAGATGATGTAGGCGATGTTTTTTCGGAAAAGATTTTTACCGGTCCGGTACATCAGCAGGTTCGTTCTGCGCTTGGATATTTGAAGAATGCAGTGATCAAGGAATTTGTCCGTAAGATACCAGGTCGGGCGGAAGCAGACAGATTTTATAATTATCCGTATGAGGCACTGGAAGAAGTTTTAGTCAACGCTGTGTATCACCGCAGTTATGAAGAACGCGAGCCGGTTGAAGTGCGGGTATATCCCGACCGTGTGATGGTACTTAATTATCCGGGTCCGTTACCTCCGCTTGGCAAAGACAATATAAATAAGCCAATCGTTACCTTTCATCGTTATCGTAACAGCCGTCTGGGTGATTTCCTGAAAGAACTTCATTTAACTGAGGGCCGTGGTACAGGATTTCCAAAGATTCGCCGGGCTTTAAAAAGGAATGGATCCCCGGCGCCTGTTTTTGAAACGGATGATGACCGCGAGTATTTTATGGTAATGATTAGAAATCATCCTGGGGCGAAAGCAGGGGTCGTAGAGAAGGTCGTAGAGAAGGTCGTAGAAAAGGTCGTAGAAAAGGTCGTAGAAAGATTGACTCCAAATCAGAGAAAAATTGTAGAAGCTATTGTTAAAGATCCTGCTATCTCTGCAAAAGCATTGGCTGACGTAATTGGGATATCCTCTCGTAACATACAGGATAATATTGCAAAATTAAAAGATATGGGTCTTCTAAAAAGAGTCGGCCCTGATAAAGGTGGACATTGGCTTGTTATCCGAAGATAGGAAAGGGTGAGAATCAGCTACCAGATACCCTCCCCTTCAAGGGGAGGGATAGGGTGGGGATGGGGTTATTATTAGATGAATAAAGGCAGGCTTAAAACTTATGCCCCTGCGGCGCGGTTAGAGTTCATAAAGGCGGTTACTGAGCGGGTGCACTTTTATGGCATCTCTAAGGAAAAGGCCGAGCCCTGTACTGTCCAGGGAGATTTTGCTTTTATTACAGGACGGGCATTTCCAAAAGGGGTTGTGACCGCGCGCACGGCACTTCTTGATCAGATTGATAAGTCCTCATTCCCTCAGGTCATTGAAGAGGTTGCCTATACATGGTTTAATCGTATCGCTGCTATCCGTTTTATGGAGGTGAACGGCTATCTCTCCCATGGCTATCGCGTGCTAAGTCATCCGGAAGGCCATGCTGAGCCGGAGATTCTTGAGAAGGCGCAATTTATTGAGCGGCTGGACGGTCTTGAGAGAGGGGAGATCATCAGGCTCAAAATGGCGGCCGGTAAGGAGAACGAATTATATCGCAGGCTTCTTATAGCCCAGTGCAATGACTTAAATGCGGCAATGCCGTTTCTCTTTGAGCGGCTTGATGACCCGACTGAGCTTCTTCTGCCGGACAATCTCCTCAACACTGATTCTGTTATCCGGCACATGGTGAGCGAGATTCCGGAAGATGACTGGAAAGAGGTCGAGATCATCGGGTGGTTGTATCAGTTCTATATCTCTGAGAAAAAAGACTCGCTTATGAAGGCAAAGAAGGCGTATAGGACTGAGGACATCCCGGCGGTCACCCAGCTCTTTACGCCGAACTGGATTGTTAAATATATGGTACAGAATTCTCTTGGCGCCAAATGGCTCTCTACATATCCTGCTTCAGGTATAAAATCCATGATGAAATATTACATCGAGCCGGCCCTGCAGGATGAAGATGTAAAGGCCAGGCTCAAAGAAATCACGCCGACAGCGCTTAATCCTGAGGAGTTGACGGTTATAGACCCGGCCAGCGGCTCAGGCCATATCCTGGTTGAGGCGTATGATCTCCTGAAACTGATTTATCTTGAGCGTGGATACCGCGAAAAAGACATCCCGGCGCTTATCCTGACCAGGAACCTTTTTGGTCTTGAGATTGACGAGCGTGCTGCCCAGCTTTCCGGGTTTGCCGTGATGATGAAGGCAAGGGCGGATGACAGGGAGATATTCAGGAAAGACGTCAGACCCAGCATTGTATGTCTGAAAAGCAGTAATGGCGAGGTTGCGCACTTCAAAGAGGCAAAAGAATTGATAACGCTGTTTGAAAACGCCATGACTTATGGTTCGCTCATCAGGGTGCCGTCGGATTTAAGAAGGAAACTACCGGAGATCGGGGAGATAGCTGACCGGATGAAATCCGGCAACATGTTTGAGCAGAAAGAGGCAGAGATTGTTACTGACTTATTAAAGCAGGCAGACTTATTGTCAAGGCGCTATGACTGTGTAATTGCAAATCCGCCATATATGGGCGGGAAGGGCATGAACGCTACTCTTAAAGAGTTTGCCAGGAGTCAATATCCCGACACCAAATCAGACCTGTTCGCAATGTTCATCGAGCGGGGATTTGAAATGGCTAAGGATGGTATTGGTCATAATGCGATGGTGACGATGCAGAGCTGGATGTTTCTGTCGTCGTTTGAAAAATGTCGTGAATTTTGGCTGGAGACTAAAACAATTCAGAGCATGGCACACTTGGGCGCACGGGCATTCAGCACGATCTCCGGCGAAGTGGTTACTGTTACGTCATTTAGTTCTTTAAATTGCCATTTGAAAAAATACAGACCGTCTTTCTTACGGCTGATTGATGGGGACGAGGAGGAAAAGAGGCAAGGCATTATCAATAAGAGCAACCTGTTTAATCGGACTATCCAGGACGACTTCAAAAAGATCCCCGGCTCACCCATCGCGTATTGGGTGAGTGAGCGATTTGTTAGCCCTTTTGTAAATGCTAAGGAACTCATCCATGATCAAACTATATCAGACGGACAAACCAAGACGGGTGATAACGATAAATTTCTACGGCAGCATTGGGAAGTCGAATCAAATAAAGTTGGAGTTAAGGAAAAATGGTGGCAACACCCCAAAGGAGGTACTTATCGGAAGTGGTATGGGAATGTAGATTGGGTCATCGACTGGTCTGAGGAGGCTCGTAAACATTATCGAAAAGACCACGTTGCAAGGATACTGCCTGAGTATTTATGGGGGAAGAAAGGCATATCATGGACGTTAATCACAAGTGGTGAGGTGTCTTTTAGAACGCTTGAGCCTAATCAGATATTCAACCTTGCTGCACCATCACTGTTTTTTAATGATGAAATCAATATTCCCAAATGCCTGGGATTCCTGAATACCAAATATGTTGCGAAGTTACTTAAGGTGATTAACCCGACACTCAATATGAACGTTGGAGAAGTTCGATGTTTACCTTTGTTAGAAAGTATAGATTCAAGGCTAAGTGAAATTAATCAAACTGTTGCAAACTGCCTGTCTGTCTCAAGAAAGGACTGGGACTCATATGAAACCTCTTGGGACTTTGAGAAATATCCTCTCCTGCGAAAGGAAAATAGGATCACAGATATTGCGCGATCATATGAAAGATATAGAGATTACTGTCGCCAAATGACCGATCAAATGAAGCAACTCGAAGAAGAAAACAACCGTATCTTCATCGAGGCATACGGTCTGCAGGACGAGCTTACACCGGATGTTCCTATCGAGGAGATTACGCTTTTTGCTAACCCGCACTACCGCTATAGGTTAAGTGGCGAGTGGTTAGTGGCGAGTGACGAGCAAAAAGAAACAGAGCTTGAACGCCGAATGCTTGAAGATACTATGAAGGAATTAATCAGTTATGCCGTCGGCTGTATGATGGGCCGGTATTCTCTGGATATGCCTGGCCTTGTGTATGCCCATGCAGGGAATAAGGACTTTGATAGGATAGTGGCGAGGGGCGAGTGGCGAGTGGCGAGTGGCGAGGGGCGAGGGGCGAGGGGCGAGTGGCGAGGGGCGAGTGGCGAGGGGCGATGGACGAGGGAACAGCCCAAAAATACTAACCACTCGTCACTAGTCACTAACCACTCGCCACTAACCACTCGCCACTTTAATGCAGTGACGAGTGAAGGAGGAGGAGATACGGATGATAAAGAGTTACAAGGATATGATCGTTTGGCAGAAGGCGATGGACTTAGTCGAACTTGTATATCAGGCAACAAAACAATTTCCGAAAGAGGAACAGTACGGGCTGACGAATCAGATACGAAGGGCTGCGGTCTCGGTTCCATCGAATATAGCGGAAGGGCAGGCAAGACAATCAACAGCGGAGTTCAAGAACTTCCTATCCATATCCAGGGGTTCTCTGGCAGAAGTGGAGACTCAGATACTTCTTGCTCAACGTTTGACCTACCTGTCTCAGCAGACTGTAGAGGAAGTTCTTGCTCTTCAGGAGGAAGTAAACAAGATGATCAATTCATTAATCAGCAAACTTGCCACTCGCCACTAACCACTAACCACTCGCCACTCGTCACTCGCCACTTGACTTACGTTCCTGACGAAGACGGTATTATTCCCATTACTGAGCGGGAATGGTTTGACGATGACGCCGGGTGCCGGTTTTCCCGATTTATTGAGACCGCGTGGGATAAGAAGGGGCTGGATGCCAATCTGGATTTTATCGCTGATGCCATAGGCAGGAAATCCGGAGAGTCGGGCCGTGAGGTCATCCGCCGGTATTTTGCCGATGCTTTCTTTAAAGATCATTGCCAGACCTATAAGAACAGACCGATCTACTGGCTCTTCTCAAGCGGCAAGGAAAAGGCATTTCAGGCGATAGTCTATCTGCACCGCTATAATGAAGGCACGCTGTCACGTATGCGCACCGAGTACGTACTGCCGCTTCAGACCAGGATAGCTCGGCAGATAGAGCATCTTGAAAAAGATAGAGATGCAGTGTCAGGGAGTGCGGCGAATAAGATACAACGGGAGATAATTGCATTGCGAAGACAGCAGGCCGAGCTCTTGAAGTTTGATGAGCTTCTGCGCCACTATGCAGACAAAAAGATTATGCTTGACCTCGATGATGGAGTTAAGGTCAATTACGCAAAATTTGGCGGCCTTCTGGCAGATGTAAAAAAGATTATCGGGAAAGATAACGATGAACAAAGAGAAGATACAGAATAAATCAGACGAAAGTAATTATATTGGTTTACAAACAAATATTACTATAAATTGTGGAGGATACCATGAGTAATTACAGCATATTTAAGCATGGTTCTGCCTGGGTGCGTGCAGATTTTCATTTGCATACCTGCAAGGACAGTGAGTTTTCTTATCAGGATGATGAAAAGGATTTTGTTAAGTCGTATATTGAAGCCTTAAAAAAAGCAGATATCCGGGTCGGAGCGATAACTAATCACAATAAATTCGATTCAGGAGAATTTAAGGCATTACGCAAAAATGCACTAAAAGAGGATATTTTTCTGTTACCTGGCATTGAATTATCCGTGAAGGATGGGAAAAGCGGTGTGCACACAATAGTTATCTTCAATGATGATTGGATTAGTAATACTGAGAACAAAGATTATATTAACGACTTTCTAAGAGTGACGTTTGCAGGGCGGTCAAATTATGAAAATGAAAATGCAAGATCAAATCATTATTTGCTTGAAACGATAAGAGAATTAGATAAGTTTGGACGGGATTATTTTTTGTTGTTTGCTCATGTTGAAACGGAGAATGGTCTATGGGGAAGCCTTTCGGGCGGGCGTATACAGGAATTAGCGAAAGATGAACAGTTTAAGAAAAAAACTCTTGGTTTTCAAAAAGTGATGACGCACGATGTCCATGATCGTGTATGCAGGATAAAGGTGCAAAACTGGTTGATAAATTGGTATCCTGCAGAAATCGAAGGGTCTGATTGTAAATCTATAGATGAAGTCGGCAGGGGTAAAAAGACCTTTCTTAAATTAGGAGATTATGTTTTCTCAGCAATTAAATATGCTTTAATTGATTTTGAGAATAGAGTAGCACCAGAAGCTGTACAGTATAAACACTCACATATCAAGAGCATTACTTTTGCGGGAGGTGTGCTGGATGGGCATGAAATAGACTTCTCGCCTGAGTTGAATTCCTTAATTGGGATTCGTGGGAGTGGGAAATCATCTATTCTGGAGGCGTTAAGATATGCCTTAGACATCCCTTTTGGAGATAAGGTGGTGGATAGTAATTATAAGAGCAGATTGGTTGAACATACACTCGGCAGTGGTGGGAAGATTGTCTTGCAGGCTATAGACAGACGAGGGCAAGAGTACGAGATCAGACGCATTCTGAATGAACAGCCGGATGTCTATGTTGGCGGAATACTTCAACCAGGTGTATCAATCCGGGAAACTATTCTTTATAAACCAATCTATTTTGGACAAAAAGACCTTTCCAGCTCTGGCGAGGGTTTTGAAAAAGACCTTGTAGAGAAATTGGTTGGAGAAAATCTAACGGCAATTCGTAATCGTATTGAAATGCAACGTCAGAAAGTAGCGGACACCGTGATACGTTTGAAAAAACTCACCAATGTCGAGGAAAGTAAAAAAGAATACGATTCAAAGAAAAGAGATGCCGAGTTTAAATTGAATTTATATAAACAACATGGTGTTGAAGAGAAACTTCAGAAACAGATTGATTTTGATGTGGATAGTCGCAAATGTGTTCAGGTATTGTCCTCAGCTAAGGAATATTTGGACGATCTGGAACAATTGATTGGTCGTCATGAAGATGATTTAGCAAATCATCTTCTTTATAAGTCTAAAAGGAATGAATCTTTTTTTGTTAATTTTTTTGAGATATATAAAAAAATAACTGATTCTTTTGGCCTTTTAAAGAAGGCATTGGATGCCGGCAGGTTAGGTTTCAACGAATTGACTATAAAAGAGAAAGATTTTGATAAAGAGAAAAAGGGGCTTAAGGAAGAGTTTGCAGAGATTGAGCGAAGGCTTTCTGAAGAGCTCACAGAGAGGGGCGCTCAAGCTATACGTCCGGATGAATTCCTGCAATTGAAAAAAACAGTTGATCAGGCAGGGCAAATGCTTAAAGCGCTTGAAAAACAACAATCACAACAAATGGGCATACATGGAGAACTGCTCTTGGAATTAACAAAGTTAAACGATTTATGGCATGACGAGTTTGTTGCTATTCAGAATGAGCTGCAAAAGGTTAATGAAAATCATTCCTCGCTTCAAATATTTGTTGGTTTTAAAGAAGACAAAAAGGCATTTGTTGAGTATATGAAGAATTTATTCAGAGGGAGTAAGATCAGAGAAAACACATTTACCAGTATTACCGCAGGTTTTTCGGACTTTGGAGCGATGTTCAAAGACTTTGAAAAGGCAAAAAATATTTGCGGAAATTCTGCGCATACATTTGAAGAATATTTTAAAGAAAATATGACGCCTCTCTTAACATGGCAAGTACCAAACCGTTTCACAATTAAATACAGAGATAAAGAGTTAAAGCATCATTCACTCGGTCAGAGGGCTTCTGCCTTAATCCTTTTTGTTCTTAGCCAGCGTGAAAATGACCTGATTTTGATTGATCAGCCGGAAGATGATCTTGATAACCAGACTATTTATGAAGATGTCATCAAATTGATAAGAGGACTTAAAAGAAATACACAATTCATATTTGCAACACATAATGCAAATATTCCGGTCTTAGGTGACTCTGAAAGGATTTTTGCGTGCAATTATGCAGATGACCATATGTCAATTTCCTATGGAAATATTGATTGTTCTGAGACACAACAGAAAATAGTAGATATTATGGAAGGTGGTAAAGAAGCGTTTAATAGAAGGAAGGAGATTTATCAAATATGGAAACTTCAGAACTCCTCGAAATAATTTCCCGTGGCGAAGATGGGAAGCACCAATTCAAAGGCAATGTTACCAATGTTATTGCCCTTGCAGAAGAGATGGTTGCTTTCAGTAATTCCGGTGGAGGCTGGCTGTTCATAGGTGTAGGGGATAATGGCGCCAGGTCAGGGCTTACAGTTGAAGACATGCAAAGATTAAATCAATTAGTTTCAAATGCAGCGTCGCAACATGTTCACCCCCCAATTAATCCACAGACGGAAAATGTTATCTTGCCGGATGGGCTGGTTATGGTTGTTAATATCTCTGACGGGATTAGCAAGCCATATTTGGATAATCAAGGGGCGGTTGTGGTTAAGAGTGGGGCAGATAAACGTAAAGTAACATCACGTGCAGAGATTCAGCGCATGTTTCAAAGTGCAGGTTTAATTCATGGAGATGAAATTCCAACTACTGGTATGACTGTTGCTGATGTTGATCTTTCTTATTTTAGTGGTTTTTTTCAGCGTGAATATGGAGAAAAACTGGATGCTCAGGATATCTCTTTGCCAAAGATACTTGAAAATATGAATCTAATAAAAGATGGTGTCTTAAACATAAGCGGGGCTTTACTTTTTGCAAAGAATCCACAAATGAGACTGCCGGTTTTTATCGTTAAAGCGGTATGTTATCCCGGAAACTCTATAGATGAATCTGAATATATAGACAGTCAGGACATTACCGGGAAATTGGCAGATGTTTTTCAAAAAAGTTTAGGGTTTGTTATAGGTAACCTTAAGCATGTGCAAAGAGACAGAAGCATCAATAGTCCTGGAGAACCGGAAATCCCACGGGTAGCTCTTGAAGAGTTAATTGCCAATTCACTTATTCATCGTGATTATTTTGTATCTGCTCCTGTGCGCATTTTTATTTTTCGGGATCGTATAGAAATAATCAGCCCGGGGCATTTGCCTAATAATTTGACAATTGAAAACATTAAAAGTGGTAATTCTAATATCCGTAATCCTATATTGTCTTCTTACGCTACAAAGATCCTCCCTTATCGGGGATTAGGAACAGGGATAAGACGCGCATTAAAGGCATATCCTGAAATTGATTTCGAAGATGATCACAGTGGAAATCAGTTCAAGGTAACGATAAAACGTTTTATTTAGTTGATAAGGATAGGGATATAAGAAAGAAAGTATGGACAAAGAGAAGATACGGAATAGATTGGACGAGCTTTTTACCCGCTACCGCATCGTCTTTTGGAATGATTCCGAGAGAGAGTTCGAGGATATGTTACCCTCTTTGGGACTTGACGGCCCGGATGGCCCAGATGGCAATACCGGCATCAATATCCTGCGTCCTGAAAAGATCGGGCAATTAAAGACCAAGGTGGTTATAGAGCTTGAGAGGCCTGGCGACAAGTTTCTTGTTTATTCTCCAGACGCAATCCCCAGGCCTGAGGATGATTGGCTTCTTGATGTGCGGTTATACAGCTATCAGTTTTTCGCTGATACAGCATCCATGATTGTTGAGGAGCTTGGATTAAGGAACCATTCTTTGCGGGATCACATCGCCAAACGAAAGAAATTCTTTGCCAACAAGCAAAGGATGGCTCAGCTAAAAAAGATTATTGCGCCGGGGGATAGATCGGAAGATATTGACCGGAAGATGTTGGCAGTGCTGGTGAAGGCAGACAGTGACCGCTTCTTTGACATCGTTCACTCTTTATTCACCTCCTTTCCATTTGAAGAGGGGATGGACTCCATACCGGCAAGGTTTGTTGATATACAGAAGATGGAGCTTGAAGATATGTTCTGGGAATTTGCGCGGGAGGCCTTTGGCTATCATGCGGAAAAGCCTAATCCGGGACATTTTCTGACGTGCCTTCTTGTGAGTGATCTTCATAACGATATTGGTCCGGCCCTGCCGGAGAATGTTCGGCAGTTTGTCTTACCCGGAAACTTTTGTCGTGATGCTGCGGTATGCATGAGCGAGTGGCGTGACAGCATAAAGATGGCAGCATCGTATGATTGTCTTTCTGAGATGGTGGCTGAGGCTTTAGGTATTGAGCGATATTTGAAGGAGATTCCGGATGATAAGGTTCTTGAGACGCTTAGAGGAGCGGTTACATTCTTTGTAGTGGAGAAACTATGTGCAGGCAGGGTCAAGGCTTACGTCCGTGAGCATCGGGATACCTTAGACAAAGATTTTCTCATTTCCTTTTGCCGTGAACGTCAGGAGAAGCATTGGGCAAACCGGCGGCTGGGCCATGAAGTTGTACCAAGAGCGGCGTTTTGGTCGGTCTATGAAGCGATGATAGCCGCTACAATTTTTATAGACAGAAAGAACAGCTTTCCCCATGGGTTCTCTTATGCCAATACAAAAGATGTTTTTGAGGCATATACGAGGGATTTGTATGTCTTTGACCGGCAATATCGTCATTTTTCCGAACATGCCGGCATTGCAGACTCCAAAGGCTGGGCAGTGCTCAAAGACCTCAAGGATGAGATGGAAGACTTGTATCAAAACTGGTTTCTTGAGACTTTGGCGATTCTATGGGAAGAGAAGGCCAGGCTCGATAATTGGTATATTGAAGGTGTTACCAATCAGTATGACTTCTTTAGGAAATATCCCGGGAGTAAAGCCGGTGATAAAAGTGCGGCAGTTTTTGTAATCGTCAGTGACGCTATGCGTTATGAGGCAGGTGTTGAGGTCAGCGAAGCCCTTAATGGACGATATCGTTTTAAGGCTAAGATAGAGTCAATGCTTGGATGTGTCCCATCATACACAGCACTCGGTATGGCGGCCCTTCTGCCGCATACTCGTTTACTAATTTCAGACAGGGGTG
This sequence comes from Nitrospirota bacterium, assembly GCA_016212215.1. NCBI lineage: Bacteria > Pseudomonadati > Nitrospirota > Nitrospirota bacterium. The sequence goes on along the minus strand of JACRGV010000034.1, from coordinate 17,611 downwards.
ATGTGTTTGTTGATGGTAAATCATGTGCCGGCATCGAGCAGAGAAGCGAAATATTATCTGCGAAGAAGGGGTTTGCGATAAAGTGCGACGATTTACTTCGTATGAGCCGGGAGGATGCACGGGAACTTGTGCGGGGGAAAAATATTGTTTATGTATATCACAATACGATTGACGCCCTGGGTGATGACGCCATGACTGAGAATAAAACATTTTCTGCAGTTCACCAGGCTATAGGTGAGGTTTGTGACATAGTCTCTTTTGTGATGAATCAGTTGAATGCGAGATTTGTCTTTATTACTGCGGACCACGGGTTTATTTACAGGGATAAATTTCCGGACGAGACGAGTCGCAGCAAAGGCCGCGGAATGGGACAGAAGTCGGGAGCGGACTTTAACGGCGACTTTTTCAAAACAAACAAGCGTTTTATAACCGGAAGAAAGATCTCCGGAAATGAGGATGTGCATCGTGGGAATGTCTCTTGTACAGCCGGTATTTCATCTGAAGGGGATATGCAATTCATTATACCTAAAGGGATAAGCCTATTTTATTTTACAGGGGGGGCGCGGTACTTTCATGGAGGCATGAGCCTGCAGGAGGTAGTGATCCCTGTTATTACGGTCGAGCAGGTACGGGGCGATGAAAAGGAAAAGACGCGGGAAAGGACTGTTGGCGTGCAGGTTCTGGGGCAGGACCATCGTATTACGACAGGAAGGCATAGGTTTGAGATTATTCAAACCGATGCCGTGTCTGAGAGGATCAAGGCAGTCACGTATAAGATCGGGATTTATGCGGGTAATGAGCCGGTAAGCGATATACAGACACTCAAGTTCGACAGCACGTCTCAGGATATGGTTGACCGTAAGAAAGAGGTTGTCCTGACATTAAAGAACATGGCACTCCCGGTTGGAATGCCTTATCGCCTGATATTCCGTAACGCTGGTACTGATATTGAAGATCTGTCAATCCCTGTGCGGATAGACAGGGCTTTTACCAGCGATTTTTAAGGGAAGGAGCATTTGATGAATACGGAATTGGATAATCTGCTTAATAAACATTTTAGCGGTAAGGTTGTCCGCAAGGACTTGACGAAGAAGATTAAGGAAGGCGCGAATGTGCCGGTGTATGTCCTTGAGTATCTTCTGGGGCAGTATTGCGCGTCAACGGACGACTTGATCATTGAAGACGGTATGAAGACCGTCAAGCGTGTGCTTGCCGAGAACTATGTTCGTCCTGATGAGGCGGAGAAGGTCAAATCCATTGTCAGGGAAAAGGGCGGGCTTAAAGTGATTGATAAGGTGACGGTCGCTCTCAATGAAAAAAAAGACATCTATGAGGCGGTTTTTTCTAATTTGGGGATCAAGAATGTCATTGTGCCGAGTGACACGGTAAAGAAATACCAGAAATTACTGGCCGGTGGTATCTGGTCAATTATAAACTTGCGTTACTTTTATGAAGAAGGGCAGAGTGTATCGCCGTTTATACTTGAAGATATCAAGCCGATCCAAATGCCTAATATGGACATGGAGACTCTTTTTGAAGGACGCCGCGCATTTACTGAAGAACAGTGGCTGGATGCCTTGTTGCGTTCGGCCGGAATGGAGCCTACTCTATTTGCCGAGCGTGTTAAATGGCATCTGATAGCCCGAATGATACCTTTTGTTGAAAATAATTACAATGCGTGTGAGCTGGGTCCGCGTAATACCGGTAAAAGCCATTTATATAAGGAAATCAGCCCGAACAGCATTTTAGTCTCTGGCGGACAGACAACGGTGGCCAACCTTTTCTACAATATGAGCCGCCGGCAGATCGGGCTTGTGGGTGTGTGGGACGTTGTAGCGTTTGATGAAGTAGCGGGGATATCGTTTACTGACAAAGATGGCGTCCAGATTATGAAGGATTATATGGCGTCAGGTTCATTTGCCCGCGGGCGTGATCAGATAAACGCCAATGCCTCGATGGTTTTTGTGGGTAATATCAATCAGCCAGTAGATACTCTGATAAAAACGAGCCATCTGCTTTCGCCTTTTCCTGAGAATATGATTGACTCTGCATTCTTTGACCGGTTCCATGCGTATATACCAGGATGGGAAATACCCAAGATGAAGCCGGAGTTCTTTACGAACAACTACGGTCTTATAGTGGATTATCTGGCAGAGTATTTACGGGAGATGAGAAAACATAATTATTCAGATGCGATTGATAAATATTTTCGCCTGGGTCGGGATTTGAATCAGCGCGACGTGATTGCTGTGAGAAAGATGGTATCAGGGTTGTTAAAGCTTCTTTATCCTCATGGTGAATATGATAAGGCTGCAGTTGCAAGGTGTTTGGATTACGCGCTTGAATCAAGACGGCGTGTTAAGGAGCAGCTTAAGAAGATAGGCGGGATGGAGTTTTATGACGTGCATTTTAGTTATGCAGACAAGGTATCCAGTGAGGAAAAGTATATCTCTGTTCCTGAGCAGGGCGGTGGTTTCCTCATTCCTGATGGGCCGATGAATCCGGGAACGGTGCATACTGTTGCGCGAGGCAGTAACGGACACCTGGGTATGTATCGGATTGAGATTCAGATGAGTCCGGGTAATGGTTCCGTTCGTTTTTCAGGTCTTGGATCAAGCTCCGCCTCTAAGGAATGTTTGCGTGTGGCCTTTGATTATTTTAAGGCAAATTCATCAAGGGTCAGCGTTACGCCAAAGGCCGGGGATCACGACTTTCATATTCATGTCGTTGAATTGCATAATTCCGGGCCGGCAGAAGCGCTGACCTTGACAGCAGTTATTGCACTTGCCTCGGCGTTGACACGAAAATCAGTTCAATCGCAAATAGTCGTTTTAGGCAGTATGAGTTTAGGCGGGAATATTATACCTGTGGAAAATCTGGCAGAGGCCATGCGGGTGGCCCTTGACGCAGGCGCCAGGAGAATACTTATCCCATCCAGCAGTGTCGGAGATTTTCAGACGGTTCCAGGGGAGCTATTGTCAAAGTTTCAGAACAGCTTCTATGCCGATCCTATTGATGCGGTGTTTAAGGCTATGGGGGTTGAGTGAGCCTATAAATGGAAAGGTAAGAACAAGGTATGAGCATAGAGCGGGTAAGACGATTGTTCAGATAGTGCGAAAACATTTGCATGGAGTTCAAGACGGATGCTGCACATAGAATTGCAGAGTGCAACAAGTTATTTGTTGACATAGACTGCAAAATTTTGTAGCATTTGCACATGAAACCCTCCCATATCCTTGTAGTTGATGATGACCGCGATATCCGTGAGACAATGGCGACCCTTCTTACCATGAACGGCTATCTTGTTACTACAGCCGGCGATGGCCCCGCTGCAATCGAAGAGGTAAGAAAAGATAAATTTCATCTTATGATTACAGATCTTAATCTGCCTCTAATGAATGGTATTGAGCTTATAAAGGAGGTCAGGGGGATCTGCCCTGATTTACAATGCATAATTATTACCGGTTATGCAACAGTGGCAACGGCTGTGGATGCAATGAAGGCAGGTGCATTTGATTATTTACTTAAACCGTTCAATAAGACAGAGGTATTGCTCTTAATAAAGCGTGCACTGGATTTTCTGAACCTTAAGACTGAGAATGACCGGCTCAAAAGGAGCCTTGAGGGTAAGTACAGTTTTGAAAAACTCATAGGTGTAAGTGAAGGAATAAAGAATGTATGTTCCCTTATCGAAAAGGTGGCAGATACTGACAGTACAATCCTGATTTTAGGTGAGAGCGGCACAGGTAAGGAGCTGGTTGCAAGGACTATCCACTTTAACAGCCAGAGACGCAATAAACCCCTCATACCTATAAACTGCGGGGCCATTCCTGAGAACCTCCTTGAGAGTGAGTTGTTCGGCCATGAGAAGGGCGCTTTTACAGGTGCAATAGCTATGCGTGTCGGGAGGTTTGAACTTGCCGACGGTGGAACGATATTCCTTGATGAGATTGGTGAGATGAGTCCCACCCTCCAGGTCAAACTTCTCAGGATACTTCAGCAAAAAGAGTTTGAACGTGTCGGCGGGACAAAGACCATAAAGGTAGATGTAAGGATAATAGCTGCTACAAATATTGACCTTGAAAAGGCTGTTGAAGAAAATAAGTTCAGGGAGGACCTGTTTTACAGACTTAATGTAATACCTATTCTAATACCGCCGCTAAGAGATCGTACGGATGATATTCCCATATTACTTCAACATTTTCTTGAGCAGTTCAATAAGTCAAAGAAAAGGAAGCTGGAAGGGTTTTCAAGAGAGGCAATGGGATTACTTATCTCTTACAGATGGCCCGGTAATATAAGGGAGCTTGAGAACCTTATCGAGAGATTGGTTATCTTAAAAGGTGAAGGCATTATAATGATTGAAGACCTTCCTGATAAGATCAGGTTTTCAGGGGAAAAACACGGCATCTCATCTATGACAATACCTGACAGCGGTATAAACCTTAATGATGTAGTAGAGGAGTTTGAAAATAAACTGATCCTGCAGGCGCTTCAAAAGGCACAGGGTGTAAAAAATAAAGCTGCTGAATTGCTGTCATTAAACAGGACGACCCTTGTTGAAAAACTAAAGAAGAAGAAACTGGATATGCCCGTCAATAATTAATCTTCAGCAATTCTATGTGAAGTATCAGGTAAATGCCCTTACAGCGGGGTTAGAAAACCCCGCCTATCGCCGCGATAGGCGGGACATTCTTGTCCCGCATTTGTAAGAGAGGTATGTTTCAGCGAGAATGGCTGAGGTTTGTTTTGTTTTTTTGACTTCCTATCCGTCAATAGATTGACAATTCCTATATTTCTAAATTTAACTCCACATTAAATTTCCTTAACAAATCAATAAGTTACATTTATTATTTTCGTGGCATACGAATTGCTTTATCTCTAACTTGGCTTATGAAAATGCATAGTGAGTGCAATCCCCGCAGATTACTGCGGGGTTAACGAACGAATATAAATATGACTACCTTACATTTCGAAGATTCCCTGCGGTTTTTTGCAGGGAGCTTCAAAAAATTCTCCTTTGCAATAATAATCTTACTGTTTGTACTTATGAACTATTCCCTTCTCCTTGCCTCGCCGTTCAACTCAGTTTCGGTTGAATATTTTGATGACAATGCTGTTCCTTTGTGGGCAGAATCTGTGCAGGGAAAAGGGAGTGAAGAGTTTTTACAGGCTGTACGGTTTTGTAAGGATAGAAAGTATGAAGATGCGTTCAGGATCTTTACAGACATAACAGAAAAATATCCGAATACTAACTCGGACAGGATAGCAGTTCTTTATATCGGCAGTATTTTTTTTCGAAGCGCTAAGTTAAAAGAAAAGAAGGATATGAATATTTTGATGAAAACCCACAAGTCGTTCAAGGAGGGACTTACCTTAGCAATGGCTGTTGCACCACAAGAAGTTCCTCCAATATTGATAGAGGTCGGCAAAGTCTATATTGAGATGGAAAAGTTTGAAGAGGCTATGGCTATTTTTCAGCGGCTTTTGAATGACTACCCTGCATCACGTTACGGATCAGAGGCACTGTATCTGATTGCTTTAACTTATGAGAAAACGGGGAGATATAAAGAGGCTATACAAGGATACAGGACAGTGATACAGGAGTACCCGGAGAATAAGGAGAGAGAAGGTTTTTTTGGGATCGCAGGGGTGTTTGTTGAAATGAATGAGTACGGGGAGGCAAAAAAGATATATGATGAAGGTTTAAGGAAATGGCCTTCATACATTAAGGGAAGACCTCAAGTCCTTTATAATTATAGCGAGGTTCAATTTCAAAACGGCCTGCTTTCAGAGGCGAGAGAGGGTTTCCTCAATTATTTTAACCTTTATCCTAAGACAACAAAATCATGTACTGCATTAAAAAGGGTGGCTGATACCTATCTCCTTGAACATAAAGCTATTGTAGCTGAAAAGATTTACAGAGAGGCAATGGCAATAGCACCCACAACTGAAGAAAAGACCAAGATTAAACTCGCTATTGGAGATCTGAAGTTTATGTTCGGAACAGACCATCGTTTGCTGGATGAGGCGGTTGAGTATTACAAGGATGTTGAATCAGCATCCGGTAATAATCCAACGGCTGTTAAGGCAAGATATAAGATTGCAAAGGTGCTCGAGTCACAGGGGAAAGTGAATGAGGCCATCAACATTTACAGTGCTCTGCTCAGTAAATCGCCTGACGCTAATATGTCAAAGGAGCTGTCATCCGCATTATCTGTTCTTACAGAAAGACTCGGTAAACAGGTTAGGGAAAAGATGAAAAAAGGGGATTATGCAGGTGCTGTATTGGGTTATCAGAAATATCTTAAACAAACAGTAGGCAGTATTACTGATGATGACCTGTTGATGGATATTGCTTATGCAAACAGCCGGGTCTATTTAACAGGTGAGGCTGTTTCTCTATATCAGAAAGTGGTTGATCGAAATGGTGATAAAAGAGAAAAAGCATTATACAGGGTGGGGGAATTGTATTTTAACACTGGTGAGTATGGTAAGGCTGTGGAGGCACTTGGGAGATATATAACAGATTTCCCGCAGGGTGAGTATTTTAATAGTGCAACCTTTATGACAGGAGAGAGCCTATATAATCTCAAAGAGTATGATAAAGCAGCGAATTATTTTTATGCTGTTTTACGCGGTGCCCCGTATCAGTATCCCACTGCTTATGTAAAGCTCTCAGACATACTTTTAAAATCAGGAAAGCTTGAAGAAGGTGCTGTTATTCTTAATGATTTGTTAACGCATTCAGGAAAGGGTAAGGATGTTGAATATAAACAGACTGCAAACATCTCCCTTGGTAATGCGTATTTTGGACTTGAAAAATATCAGGAGGCGCTTGATGCCTATCGTTCGGCATCTAATTATAAAGCCGGTAAAGAAGACTCGGATACAGTCCAGTTTATGATAGGTGACTGCCTGATGAGATTGAATAAGAAAGAGGATGCAAAGAGGATATTCTCAAGGCTCGCAGATGGTTCTACAGGGCTTATAAAACAGGTCTCAGAGGAGAGGATGAAGGATTTAGCGTTGGTAGTCAGGTAAGAGGCAAGAGGCAAGAAGTAAGAGGCAAGAAGTAAGAGGTAAGAAGTAAGACGGTAAGAAGTAAGACGGTAAGAAGTAAGACGGTTTAACGGACACTATTTACGGGAGTATAAATGAAGGATGATACGCTAATGAATATACGGCCCACAATAGATCAGGAGAGAGAGGGGCGTCTTGAATCTTTAGGATGGATTGTAACAAAGATTGTGCATGAGGTTAGAAACCCTCTGGGTAGTATTGAACTGATAACATCTTTACTCCGTAAGGAATTAAACGATGATGCAGACAAAAAGAGGCTTATTGACCATGTGATATGCAGTGTCAAGAATATTGACACAATCCTTTCAAACCTCCTCCACTTTACCCGCACACCTAAACCAAACTTAAAGATGAATAATGCTGAAATTATGCTTCAGAAATGCCTTGAAGTTGTGTCATATAACATATTGAAAAATAATATAAAAGTAATACAGAAGATAGACCCTGATATATGGATAAATTGTGATGAAATACTTATAAGGCAGGTGTTCGTCAATATGTTTGTGAATTCCCTGCAGGCTATGAAGGCCGGTGGTGTTTTGACTATTGAAACAATAAAAAGATTCCCTGATATGGATGTTGATATCCATATTACAGACACAGGATGCGGAATCCCTGCTGAATTATCAGAAAGGATTTTTGACCCCTTTTTTACTACAAGTGAGAAAGGCACGGGTCTTGGTTTAACTATAGTTCACAATATTCTGAAGGTGCATGGAGGGAATATCAAGGTGCAGAGCAAGGAAGGCGAGGGGACTAAGTTTACAATCAAGTTTCCTGCAGTTAAACAATCAGCAGAGGATGAATTATGAATCAATTAATCCTTCTTGTAGATGATGACCGGGAGATGAGATACGCCATGAGCGAAACACTCAAACGGTGCGGATACATTGTTGAAACAGCATCAGAGGGTAACGAGGCGATTGAAAAATTCTCATCAGGAAAGTTTTGCATGGTAATTACTGACATCAGGATGACCAACAGCAGTGAAGGTATACATGTATTAAAAGAGATTAAGAGACAGTCGCAGGATACGCCGGTTGTTATTATTACTGCTTACGGGACTATTGATAATGCTGTGGAGGCCATGAAACTGGGGGCCTTTGATTATCTTATAAAACCGTTTTCTATAGAGGCCCTTGAAGAGGTTGTGAAAAGGGGAATAGCCTCAATGCCGGAAAACAAAAATACTTCTGCAGAAAAGAAAATTCAACATGAGATTGTTACACAGGACCCAAAGATGCAGAGGCTGTTAAAGATTGCAGAAGGGATTGCCCTCAGCGATGTAACTGTACTCATAGAAGGGGAAAGCGGCACAGGCAAGGAGATGTTCGCAAAGTTTATTCATAACAGAAGCCGGAGGATTTCCGGCTCATTTACAGCAATAAATTGTGCGGCTATTCCTGACGGCCTGCTTGAGAGTGAGTTGTTCGGATATGAAAAGGGTTCTTTTACCGGCGCAATTAACAAACGAAACGGGAAATTTATTCAGGCCCATAATGGGACATTACTGCTTGATGAAATCAGCGAGATGAGCCTGCCCTTACAGGCCAAGCTGTTACGTGTTCTTCAGGAACGCCAGGTTGATACTATAGGCGGAAGGGAACCTGTAGACATCAATATCAGGGTTATTGCCACTACAAACAAGTCATTGAAAAAAGAGGTTGAAGAAGGAAGATTCAGGGAGGACCTATATTACAGGCTGAATGTTTTTCCGGTAACCCTTCCCCCTTTGAGAGATAGGAGCGGGGATATACCATATCTGGCTGAATTCTTTTTGACAAAGCACCGTAATATCGGTGTCAAGGGAAACCGGTTGTCTTTATTGAAGGTATCCGGGGATGCAATGTCAATATTGCAGAAGCATGAATGGAGGGGAAACATAAGGGAACTCGAAAACACCATGGAAAGGGCCATCCTACTGACGGACGGTGATACCATTATGCCTGAACACATAATGATAGATGGGAAAACAGAAGAAAAGGAGAAAGAATCCGTAATCAGCGCAGGTCTTTCTGTACATGCAATGGAGAGGTCATTGATAATGAAAACCCTTGAAGATGTAAAGGGCAACAGGACAATGGCAGCAAAACTGCTCGGCATCGGGGTCCGTACCCTAAGGAATAAATTGAAGGAGTACAGGGAAGAGGGTGTTATATGAGGCAGATTTTGCCTGCCCCTCAAAAACAAGGCGGCCAATATGACCGTATATAAAATGCTAAGGAAAACAAAGGCAATGTATAACTCATTGAAAATTATGGTAAATATAACTATTTGGAATATGGTATGTCAATTGCAAACAGGTAATAAGTAGGTAATTAGGTAGATAGGCTGAAGGTAGAAGGTAGAAGTATTCCCTCCACTTCAAGGGGAGGGTTAGGGTGGGGATGGGGTTCTTACATATGAACATTAATTTATTTGACAAGACAGTATCTTTTCTTTCAAAGGCCCTTGATGTGATGAATGTCAGGCATGAGGTCATTGCATCAAATATTGCAAATCAGGATACACCTAATTACAGCGCAAAGAGTGTGAACTTTGCCAAAGAACTTGAGACAGTAATGAATACACAAAAGGCAAACAATATTTCCGTAACAAATCCGGCCCACATAAATCTCAATAGTGCCGGATCAGGAAATGTGCAGGGCCTTGTTGAGATAAAAAATACCAGCGGCGCTGATTATGACAATAATAATGTAAATGTCGAGATGGAGATGGCAAGGATGGCTGAGAACACCATTACCTACAATGCATCTGCCCAGATATTAACAGGAAAATTTAAGGGCCTCTTATCTGCGATAAGGGAAGGAAGGTAAAAATAGTGAACAGTGAATAGTGAAATGAAAACCCCACCCTCACCCGGACCCTCTCCCTGAGGGAGAGGGTGCAATGTTTATCCCCTCCCTTGACGGGAGGGGGTTAGGGGGAGGGTGCTTAGTTTATTCCCTCCCCTTCAAGGTGAGGGTTAGGGTGGGGATGGGGTTTATTTTCGGATGAACAGGAGGAGCATCAAATGGACATAGAAAAGATTCTTAACATAAGCGCTTCAGGGCTTGAGGCACAGCGGGTGAGGATGAATATTATTGCAGGTAACCTTGCAAATGCTCATTCAACACATTCTCCTGAGGGGGGGCCTTACAGGAGGAAAGACGTGGTGTTTTCAGAGGTGCTTGATTCAATGAGCGGAAATGGTTCTGGGAAGGTAAATGTTAGCGAAGTGATTGAGGACCAGAGGCCGTTTCAACTTGTTTACGACCCTCAGCACCCGGATGCAAATGCAGAGGGCTATGTCCAGTTGCCTAATGTAAATCTTCTTGAGGAAATGGTAAACATGATCTCAGCTTCAAGGGCTTATGAGGCAAATGTAACAACAATAAGTTCAGCGAAGAGCATGGCGCAGAAGGCGATGGAGATAGGGAGATGAGCAAGAGGCAAGAAGTAAGAAGTTAGAAGTTAGATGCAAGAGGCAAGAAGCACCCCTCACCCTTGCCCTCTCCCCTCAGGGGAGAGGGCGCTAAGTTTATTCCCTCCCCTTCAAGGGGAGGGTAAGGGTGGGGATGGGGTTTATAGAAAATCAGCGGGACAAGAATGTCCCGCCTATCCTCATAGAAATGGATAGGCGGGGTTTTCTTACCCCGCCGGAGAGGATTTTCGGGGGAATTCATGGATAACATCGGTATAAAAGGCATCGGTAAAGTAATTCAGGATGTTTCAACTAAGGGTGTTGATAAGGCATCAGGGGCAAAGGAGTCTTTTGCGGATGTGCTGAAGGGTTCGATTGAGAAGGTCAATGGGCTTCAGAACGAGGCGGATCAGGCAACACAGGATTTTCTGGTCGGTAAAGATACAAATATCCATCAGGTTATGATAGCAATGGAAAAGGCAAACCTGTCATTTCAGATGATGATGCAGGTAAGAAACAAGATTGTTAATGCTTATGAAGAAATGATGAGAATGCAGTTATAAATGAAAACAGTGAATAGTGAATAGTAAATATTCCCCCTCCCTTGACGGGAGGGGGGCAGGTGGAGGGTGAGCTATGGAGATTTTCCTATAAACAGTGGTCAGTGATTGGTTAATGAGTTAGGGGGATTTTGATTTAATAATTATGGCTATATCATCGGACATACAAAATAAATTAGCAGGAATCTCCATCGGCCAAAAATTAATGGCCATTGGAGGTATAGCAGCAGCCATAGCTGTAGTTACTGTTATAGTCCTATGGGCTAACCGTCCTGTGTTTCATGTACTTTTCTCAAATCTGTCTGCTGAAGATGCAGGGGCAATCACTCAGAAGTTACAGGAGTTGAAGATCCCTTATGAAGTTGGAGACGGCGGTTCTGTAATGGTTTCCGGTGATAAGGTACATGAGCTAAGGATGACACTTGCCGGTCAGGGATTGCCTGCCGGCGGAGGTGTGGGGTTTGAGATATTCGATAAGACAACAATAGGAATGACTGACTTTATCCAGAAGCTGAATTACAGAAGGGCCCTTCAGGGGGAACTTTCCCGTACTATCGGTCAGCTTTCAGAGGTTGAAAATGCAAGGGTTCATCTTGCTGTCCCTGAAAAGACACTGTTTGCAGATAAAAAAGAGCACACAAGTGCCTCTATAGTCCTTAAACTCCGCGGCAGCAGGACCCTTTCACAGAGTCAGGTGCAGGGCATAGTTCACCTTGTGTCAAGCAGTGTAGAAGGTTTGTCTCCCCAGAATGTCACAATTATAGATACTCATGGAAATGTATTATCCCGTCCATCAGATGACAGTTATAATGCCCAGCTTACAAACTATCAGAATGACTACCAGAAGGGTTTTGAAAAATCGCTTGAAGATAGGGTGCAGAGTATGCTGGAGCATGCTGTCGGTTCCGGCAAGGTGGTGGTAAGGATATCAAGTACACTGGATTTTAAACAGGTAGAGACAACTGAAGAAAAGTATGACCCGGAGAAGACGGCTGTGAGGAGCGAGCAGAGGTCTCAGGAGAACGCCTCCGGTTCCTCAGGCAGTGCATCAGGTGTACCCGGGGTTATATCAAATATGCCGGGGGCAAAGGCTGAGAATCCCCAGGCCGCAGGCGGCAAGGGTGGGAATAATTCTTCTTCAAACCATACGCAGGAGACCATAAATTATGAGATTAACAAGACTGTGAACCATATACTTGAGCCTGTCGGGACATTGAAGCGTCTTTCTGCTGCTGTGTTGATTGACGGCAATTACGAGGCTGTAAAGGGGACAGACGGTAAAGAGACAAGGAAATATATCCCTCGTACAGATGAAGAACTAAAAAAATATACAGAGATTGTGAAAAAGGCTGTAGGTTACAGTGAAGAACGGGGAGACCAGGTTGAGGTATCCGGAATTTCTTTTGATTCTAATGTTTCCATAAATGAACCTGAACCGGAACAGGGTACATTCAGCAAGTTATTCCAGTTGAATGGGCTGCTGCCCATTATTAAATATTTTGTTGCGGGTATTACAGTCCTCTTGATCTTCCTCTTAGTAATAAAACCAATGATGAATACGGTACTTACACCTTCTGTAGCAGTTCGGGAAGTCCCGGCTATTGCCGGAACCGGCGGCCACTTTCCAAAGGTAAGTGAGCTTGAGGCAGCAGGGAATTATAATATAGGGCAGGGACAGGTTGAAGATACAAGGTTCAGGGAAGAGGCTATAAAACTTGCAAAAGAAAATCCAACACAGACAGCTAAGCTGATAAAGACGTGGATAAGTGAAAAATAAGGCAAGGTAATTAGGTAGGAAGGCTGAAGGTTGGAAGGCTGAAGCAAGAGGAATTCTTCAATATTCCCTCCCCCTTGAGGGGGGAGGGGTAGGGTGGGGGTGAGCATTGGAAGGTATTAGGTAAATAGGCTGAAGGTTGAAGAAAGACGCACTAAATAAAGGAGTGTTCCGGTAATGGCTGAGGAAAAGGCGAGCGGGTTTGAGAAGGCGGCGATTCTGTTGTTGTCTCTGGGTGAGGATGTAGCATCAGAGGTTATGAAGAGTTTAGAGCCTAAAGAGATCAGGATGATAGGTAATTATTTTTCTAAGAATAACAAACCGGAACCTACCAGTGTGAAGGCCATAATGAAGGAATTCTGTGAGGTTGCAAAGTCACCGGACGGGCTTTTAGTTGCAGGGGAGGATTATCTCAGAAATGTGCTCACAAAGGCCATGGGACAGGATACGGCGGATAAGATTATTGAAAATTTTGCAATATCAAGTGAGGGCAAAGGGCTTGAGTCATTAAAATGGATAGATGCACGCAGTATAGCAAATCTTATTAAAGGTGAACATCCGCAGACAATCGCCCTGATATTGGTACATCTTGATTCTGACCATGCAGGACAAGTCGTGACCTCGCTTCCTCAGGCAATCAGGCCGGATGTAATATTGAGGATGGCAACAATAGAGAGTGTATCGCCGTCGGTAATTAAGGAGATAGAAGAGGTGCTTACCAAACAACTGCAGATGGGCGGCAGTGTGGTAAGTAAGAAGATAGGCGGCCCGGAGGCGGTTGCAGCAATACTGAATAACATGGACAGGACAAGTGAAAGTGCAATTATGAGCAGTATGGAACAGAACTATCCTGACCTTGTTGAAAAGATAAGACAGATGATGTTTGTGTTTGAGGACCTTAATAAAGTTGATGACAGGGGTATTCAGGAGATATTAAAAGAGGTTGGCAAGGAAGAACTTATGCTGTCATTGAAAGGGGCAGGTGAGGAGTTGAAGGCAAGGTTCCTGAAGAACATGTCCTCAAGGGCAGCTCAAAGCATAAAGGAAGATATGGAGGCAAGGGGGCCTGTTAAATTAAGTGATGTTGAAAAGGCACAGCAGGCGATCTTAAAGATTACAAAACGGCTTGAAGAGGAAGGCAAGATTGTACTTGGAGGTAAGGGGAGTGAAGAAGTCCTCATCTGAGAACGGCAGGATTCTAAAAAGTCATCATAGTATGCATGATGTTAAACCATTCCTCTTACGGTCGGTTGATAATTCTGCCGGAGGCGGTCAGGCGGCCCAGGAGTATGTAGATGAGGATGAAATTGAAAGGCTACGACAGGTAGAAGATGCATTTGAAAAGGGGTTTAAGGAGGGGTTGGACGCAGGCAGGCTTCAGATGCTCAAGGAGTTAAGCAATGAGTTAAACCTTGTAAGGTCATTGATTGATGGTGTTCAGAAACTGAGTGCCGGTATTTATGGGATGATAGAGGCTGACATTGTAGAGCTATCCATTGCTATGGCAAAAAAGATAGTGTATGAGGCAGCAGAGAAGGAGCGGGATGTGGTAGTTAATACAGTGCGGGAGGCAATCAAAAAGACGTCCGACCGTGAAACACTCAAAATAAAAATAAGCCCTGTTGATTACGATATTCTGAGCAAGAACAAGTCTGAGTTTTTACACTTAGTTGATGGTGTAAAAAATATATTGTTTGATGTTGATGAGAAGATACATCCCGGAGGATGCATGGTTGAGACAAATCACGGGGATGTTGATGCGAGGATAGATTCACAGTTTACTATTATTGAAGAAGAGGTCAGAAGGGCCGGAAACGTGAATACCCAAATTGAGTAATTTTAAACCACAGAGAACACAGAGGATATAATAAAAAAACAAATTAAATATAAGCTTTCCCCTGTGTACTCAAGTATTAAATATGTTTAATAAAATAATATATCTAATTCAGGTAATTTCACTTTATGAGTACACAGAGAAAATAAATTATTCCTTTAATGGTAATCTTTTTCTCGGTGTGCTCTGTGGTTTACCTTCTTTTTCAGGGGATGTATGTTAGACATAGAGAAGTATCACAGGGCAATCTCAGATATAGATCCAATAAAGATATACGGTAAGGTTACTCAGATATTGGGTCTCATAATTGAAGGACATGGGCCGGGCTCATCAATCGGTGAGCTTTGCGATATTTATACAAAGTGGGGCAATGAATCCGTGGAGGCTGAGGTAGTAGGTTTTAAAGGTGAACGCATACAGCTTATGCCTCTTGGAGAGACAAGAGGTTTTTCACCGGGCAGTAAGATAGTTGCAAAGAGGCACAAGGCTCTTATCAAAGTCGGTAATAGTCTTTTAGGAAGGATATTGGACGGCTTTGGAAATCCTATTGATAATAAAGGGGATGTTGTTGAGAAGCTTTCTTACCCTATCTATTCTGACCCGCTGAACCCTATGGACAGGAGAAGGATTGAAAAACCGCTTGACCTTGGGATAAAGGCTATAAATGGGGTTCTGACATGCGGACAGGGGCAGAGGCTCGGGATTTTTGCCGGAAGCGGTGTTGGAAAGAGTGTCCTGCTTGGAATGATTGCGCGTAACACTAATGCAGATGTAAATGTTATTGCACTTATAGGAGAGAGGGGCAGGGAGGTTAAGGAATTTATAGAAAAAGACCTGAAGACAGAAGGCCTTGCCAGGTCGGTTGTTATAGTTGCTACCTCTGACCAGCCGCCGCTTGTGAGGATGCGGGGTGCATACATTGCCACAGCCATTGCAGAGTATTTCAGGGACTGCGGTAAAAAGGTTATTCTTATGATGGACTCTGTAACAAGGTTTGCTGCGTCACATAGGGAGGTCGGGCTTGCTGTCGGTGAGCCTCCGACTACTAAGGGATATACACCATCTGTATTCTCTGCCCTGCCTAAGTTATTGGAGAGGGCAGGCACATGTTACGGCGAAGGCAGTATAACAGGGCTTTATACTGTGCTTGTTGAAGAGGATGATATGAATGACCCTATTGCAGATGCTGTGAGGTCTATATTGGACGGCCACATCGTCCTTTCAAGGGAGATCGCTTCACAGAATCACTTCCCTGCCATTGATATACTGCACAGCATAAGCAGGACAATGATAGACGTTGCCGCCACAGACCACATAAATCACTCGAGACGTTTGAGGGAGGTACTTGCGATATATAAGAAGGCAGAGGACCTGATCAATATAGGTGCCTATAAAAAAGGGAATAATGCGAGGATAGACTATGCCATTCAGATGATAGACCGGATCAATTCCTTTCTCTGCCAGGGGATAAATGAAAAGGTGGATTTTGAGAATAGTGTAAAGGGGTTGGGTGATATTTTTGAGGAGAAGGGGAAGCAGTAAGCAGAAGTTAGAAGCAAGATGTAAGAAGTAAGAAGACAGAGGCAAGAAGCAAGATGTAAGAAGTAAGATTGCTTAGGGACATTCTCTCCCAAGCCATTTCCCCCTCCCGTCAAGGGGGAGGTGAGAAGCGGAAGGGAGTTTATTAGATGAAATTCAGATATGAATCCCTGCTTCAATATAGGGTATTTGTAGAGGAGTCTAAGATGAGTGAGCTGGCAGAGGCAACAGAAAAATTAGATATTGAGGAAAAAAGGTTGTTTACCCTTGAAGAAATAAGAAGACAGGCTTATGAGGAGCTGAAACAAAAACAGGAGAGAAATCTTGCACCCCATGAGCTTGTTCTTTATCAGATGTACCTACAGCAGATAAAAATAGAAATAGAATCTCAACAAAAGAGAGTTATGGAGACACAAGTATTATACGACGAGAAAAAAGAGTCATTGATTATTGCAACACAGGAAAAAAAGATAATTGAGAAGGTAAAATCAAAGGATAAGGCAATAATGCGGGATGCTGAGAAGAGGGCAGAAAAAAAGGTACTTGATGAGACGGGCAATATCCGTTATGTGAGGGAGAATTGTTAAACAGGAAAGAGTTTATTATATACCTTACAATCTTCTTGACTGTTTTAGCTGGTGTTTTTTTATTCCTGCCTGCGTCTGCCAAACAGGAGAATAAGGATACTGTTAAGAATGTCTCTAGTGAAGAGAATAAAGATATCTCAGGTATTATGAAGGCGCTTGAAGACAGGGAAAGAGAATTGGTTAAGAGAGAAGATGCCTTAAAAAGGGAGGAAGACAGGATAAATATATTGAAGAATACAGTTGATTTGTCAATTAAGCAGTATTCCACAATGCGTGAGCGGATTCAGAAAGAGTTAGCATCGAATAATGGTAATGGCACTAATGGTGCCGGTAATGGAAAATCTTCGCAAGGGATTGGGAACATAGTAAAGATATATGAGGCAATGACACCATCCGATGCCGCCCGCAGGATAGAGAAATTAGACAGTGGAATGGCAGTTGAGCTTCTGTCGAAGATAAAAAGCAAACATGCAGGGAAGATAATGGAGGCAATGTCCGCAGAAAAGTCAGTCCTACTGACGGAAAAGATTGCAGCCTTGAAATAATGAGGTTATTTTCGGATGAACCCACATGAACCAGGGTTCACAAAGGGCCATGAAAATCAGCGGGACAAGAAAGTCCCGCCTATCCTCGTAGAAAGGGATAGGCGGGGTTTTCCAACCCCGCCGGAGGTGATTTTCGGATGAACCGTCATGAGCCTTCGGCTCACAAAGGTACATGAAAATGAGGCTCAGGATGAAACAACCCCACCCTCACCCGGACCCTCTCCCTGAGGGAGAGGGTGCTTAGTTTTTATCCCCTCCCCTTCAAGGGGAGGGTTAGGGTGGGGAT
>JACRGV010000033.1 GCA_016212215.1 Nitrospirota bacterium | reverse complement strand
CGGCCATCTTTGTGTGCTCCTCAATCGCAACCCCTCAGCGTAGATTCAACTACGCCTTCGGGTTTGCTCAATCGGTCGCACTCAAACCTGACCGAAATCTGAGCGCCTAAATGCACAACTTATTTCATGACAGACCCTTAGGATTACAAAAGCCGTTGTTTTTCATTTTAAAAAGGCTGAATATATCTTTATTATATATCTGCGAGGATGTTATCGTATTGCATAGCGGCTGTCAAATGGGAGGATAACGGTTATTGTGGTTTGGGGATCAGATGTGCCTGATGAGATATGGGATGCCAGAGGGTAACTCCTTGCTTATCAAAATTATTTATCCTACAATGAGGTCAGTAAAATTACCCGGATAAAAATAATGGACCGTTCACATTACCCAACACGTTTAATACATCTGCATGATAAAGATGAAGATAACTATATAAGAAGCCAGTCTCCTTCTCAAAGAGTTGAGATGGTGTGGCAATTAACATTACAGGCATGGGCATTTAAAGAAGGACTGGACTATGAACCAAGACTTCGCAGAGATGTTGTCAGGATTATCCGCAGTAAAGGCTGATTTTATTATTGTTGGTGCTCATGCCATTTGGGAGGTTTGAATGACCCATCAAGACTACGCAATAGCAAGGCAACTCAAGGAGAGGTTAACTGAGGCAAAAGTGAATTCCCCCTCCCTTGACGGGAGGGGGGTAGGGGGAGGGTGAGCTATGTAGATTTTCAAGTGAACCCTCATGAACGGGGCGATCACAAAGGGCAATGAAAACCCCACCCTCACCCGGACCCTCTCCCTGAGGGAGAGGGTGCTTAGTTTATTCCCTCCCCTTCAAGGGGAGGGTTAGGGTGGGGATGGGGTGATTTTCGAGTGAACCTTGCGTATGATTAACAAGTGAGGGATTTATGGCGAAAATTGATTACAAAAAAGATTTGAAACATTTGTACAATTCTTCATCAAAGGAAGTCACTATTGTAGATGTTCCTGAGATGAATTTTCTTATGATTGATGGAGAGGGGGATCCGAATAATTCACAGGCATTCCATGAAGCAATTGAAGCCCTGTTTACTGCTTCCTACACTTTAAAGTTTATGATCAAAAAAGATAAGGAAGGGATTGATTATGGAGTCATGCCGCTGGAAGGTTTATGGTGGGCGGATGATATGTTGAGGTTTAATGAAAATAAAGATAAGTGGAAGTGGACAATTATGATTATGCAGCCTGAGCATGTAACTGCCGTTCTTGTTGATGAAGCAATTTCTCAGGCGGTAAAGAAAAAGGGTCTGCCGGCGTTGTCAAAGATACGATTTGAAACATTCTCCGAAGGTAAGTCAGCACAGATAATGCACATCGGGCCATTTTCAGAGGAAGGACCAACGATTGAAAGGATTCATGCGTTTATCGAAGAAAAAGGTTTCAGATTATCCGGCAAACATCACGAGATATATTTAAGTGACGTTAGAAAGGCTGCACCTGAAAAGTGGAAAACAATTATAAGGCAGCCGATTGAGAAGAGAACAGGGGAGTAAATAAACATAAGAAAACGGAGTTTATTATGCAGAACACAGAAGTTGTACCTCAGCAGATAATAGAGAATAAGATACTTATTATACGAGGCAAAAAGGTGATGCTGGATAGTGAGCTTGCAGGTCTTTATGGGGTTGAAACAAAACTCCTTAACCGTGCTGTTAAGAGAAACATGGAACGATTTCCAGAGGATTTTATGTTCCAGTTGACAAAGGAAGAATACACTGAACTTTTAAGGTGCCAATTTGGCACCTTAAAAAGAGGTCAGCATAGTAAATATCTTCCTTTTGCCTTCACAGAAAATGGGGTTGCAATGCTCTCAAGTGTGCTGAACAGCAAAATGGCTATTCAAGTAAATATCCAGATCATGAGGATATTTACAAAGATAAGGGAGATGATTGAAACTCACAAGGACCTGAAGCAAAAAATCGAGGAGATGGAAAAGAAATATGATTATCAGTTCAAGGTTGTCTTTGAGGCAATAAAGCAATTAATAGAGCCTCCTCAGAAGAAAAGAAAGAGGATTGGATTTTAAATCCTGATTAGCATTTTGCAGCAGTACAAGCCTTAATATTTTTATGGATAGCTGCTTCTAATTTTACACTGTTATCTCTATAAACTTCGGAATAGACTCTTCCCCCAGACTGCTTATCTTTAATATGAGTTTGTACAGCTCTTCATATCTCTCACGTTTGACGGGTTCAGAGCCATGGGCAAGGATGGATTTGTTTCTTGAGTCTAAGAGAAGTTTTATCTGAGGGAGGTTATCAGAAAATGTCTTTCCTGCTGAGTCACCGGCCTTTTCCATCAGGGTGTATGCGGCAATTACAGGTTCCTGTTCTTTAATGGCATCTGAGAGGTCTATATTATGAGATGCAAGTCTTATTTGTGCATACGCCTCAAGTGCACGATAGAGGCGGGCTATGGCATCGTCATATTTATTTTCCAGCTCAGCACGGCGTTTTGCGTTTGACATGAGATCAAGAAAATGTTCCTGCTGAATACCGGGCATTCCGATTGCCAGTTTTTCAAGAATGGCGAGATTATCTTTAAGTCTTGTTACAAGTGCCTTAACACCGGGCGGCCCCCCAAAAAGTGTTGCCATCTCAAGGGCTTTTTGTGATGGTTTTAATCTCTCCCATGCCTGTTTATACTGGAAATTATCCCAGAGGCCATAACCCTCAGCAATTTCAGCAAGGACTTTATAGAGCTGTTTTTCCCCGCCGCTTACCCTCTGTGTCAAACCCCTGAATATATCTGCAGTCTGTGAATAGCGGCCCCGTCTGAATAGAACTGCGGCCTCCTGTCTCTCTTTTACTGCAAGCTCATCCCAAGGGTTAAACTGGCGGCTTTCATTTGTAAGGTCACTACTACTTACATATCTAAGTCCTGATGAGTAGTCTATCGTCACAAGGATAATGGCCGCAACCATAGGCTTTGTACCGCAGGTATAGTCAACAACCCAGTCGCCCGGTTCAAGCCTCCAGTTCTTCTGAATCTCTGTCCACTTTTCTGTGATAGCCCTGTAGCAGGTCAGGAGGTCATAAGAATCTGCTGTAATAATCTCCGCCATCCATGCAGGACGTTCTTGTATCTGAGGCAGGATAACATCATTGATAACATGTCTGGTCTCTTCCGAGGCAAAGAAACAGAGACACTCCGGCTTCAGGTCATTAATAGAATAAATGACGGACTCAGGACTTTCACTTACTGATATTAAAAGTGCTCTTGTTTGTGGCATGATACCGGCATAATACTAAATTTGACGGACATGGTCAAACAACAATTCATGTTTATCTCACCAGCTCAACCACAGCATCAACCTCTCCGGGTGATTGTAGGTTGATTAAGCCGGCCTTGTCTTCTGACGGCAAGGTGTTACGGCCGGCTTCCTTTCCCTTACGTATCCAGATAAGCTCCAGGTCTAAGTGGGTGTTTTTGTTCCAGAAGGCGGTACTTTGCGCCGGGTTAAAATAAAAGATCATGCCGTCGGCATCTTTCAATTTAGAAATGCCTGAAAGCCCTTTATACCTTTCTGATGGAGTGGATGCTGTCAGAAGGGTATAGTTTTTACCGGCGATGTTAAATTTGACCTTACCGTGTTCGCTGCTGAAAGACACGCTGTTTATTAACAGGAGGCTCATTAAAGATGCGGGTACAAAACTATATATAAATTTTTTAAATGGTTTCCCCTTAGGTTTCATGACCTGATTATTATATTAACATTGACAGCAGTTTTCAAATAAAGTTAAGATAATTTAGTTGAAGCTGAAAAATACCCATGTTAAATATTATCTTTTTTAAAATAGCTATTGTTGTCTATTTTTTCGGGACAGCATCTTTTTTATACTATCTGCTAAGCAGGAATGAAACTCCTAAGAGGTATTCTTTTGCAATAACAGGGCTGGGATTTCTTTTTCATACTGCCGCACTTATAACCAGGTCAATTGAGGCGTCCTATATTCCGGTTACAAGCCTGCATGAGGCCATGTCGTTTTTTTCATGGGTGCTTGTACTTGCGTTTCTTCTGATTGAATATAAATACAGGGTTTATGTACTCGGCTCTTTTGTAATACCGCTTACGTTTATATCTCTTATATCCTCTGCTGCACTGCCTATGGATATAAAAAAGCTTGACCCTGCACTTCAGAGTTCATGGCTTGGGATTCACACAATACTTGCAGTTATGGGGGCTACTGCCTTTTCCATCTCTTTTCTTGCGGGATTGATGTATCTCATGCAGGATAGATTCCTCAAGTCAAAGAGTTTTAACATACTCTATTATAAACTCCCTTCCCTCGACCTTCTGGATGACCTCAACTACCGTGCCATATCCTTTGGCTTTCCCTTGTTGACACTTGGTATCCTTACCGGTTCCATCTGGGCGGAGTTTGCCTGGGGTACTTACTGGAACTGGGACCCGAAACAGACATGGTCTCTGATAGTGTGGCTTTTTTATGCTGCCTTACTCCATGTTCGTATGTCTGCGGGATGGCAGGGAAAAAAGGCGGCATACATGGCAGTAATCGGATTCATAGGAGTGGTCTTTACCTTTGTTGGAGTAAATATACTCCTGCATGGGAGACACACTTTTTAATGAGGGTTGTGAGAGTTCAATGGACATAATCTTAGTAGGTCTCAGCCATAAGACAGCCCCTGTAGAGGTCAGGGAAAGACTTTCTTTCTCAGGCCAGGAGCTTGAAAAGAATGTCTTAAAGCTGAAGTCTTCCAATGACATAATGGAATGTGTAATACTGTCTACCTGTAACAGGGTTGAGATTTATGTGACTGTGGAAAGCCCTGAGATTGGTGTGGCAAGGATAAAAGAGTTTCTCCATTCCTGTCACCCTGACATGGCTATGGAATGGTTAACCGAGCATCTGTACACTCATAAAGATGAAGGTGCGGCACGGCATTTATTCATGGTTGCCTCAAGCCTTGATTCAATGGTACTCGGTGAGACACAGATTCTCGGGCAGGTAAAAGATGCCTATGATATTGCACTGCTGAATAAGACAACCGGCGTTGTACTGAACAAGCTGTTCAAAAAGGCTATATCAGCGGCAAAACGTGTACGGACAGAGACTAAGATAGGAGAAAGCGCTGTATCCATCAGCTTTGCGGCGGTTGAACTTGCCAAAAAGATATTCAGCAGTCTGAGGAATAAGAGCGGTATGCTCGTTGGTGCAGGAGAGATGGCTGAACTTGCGGCACAGTATTTAGTCAGCAATGGTATCAAGGAGGTCGTGGTTTCAAACAGGAGCTATGAACGGGCTGTTCATCTTGCACAGGCATATAATGGAAGGGTTGTGAGGTTTGAGGATTTTCTTCTTGAGATGGTGCATGTGGATGTGGTTATATGTTCAACAGGTGCCCCGGATTATGTTATCCGTTATGGGAACATGAAGGAGATTATTCATAAGAGGAGGGGGCGGCCTATATTTCTGATTGACATATCCGTGCCGAGGAATATTGACCCTGAGATTAATAAGATTGATAATGTATTTTTGTATGATATAGATGACCTTCAGGCAGTTGTTCAGACAAACCTCCGGGCAAGGAGGGATGAGGCGGATAAGGGAGAGGAAATCGTTGAAGAAGAGGTCGGGACATTTTTAAAATGGTTTAAGTCCCTTGAAGTTGTCCCAACGATTGTAGCACTGCGTGACAGGATGGAGGATATCAGGAAAAGGGAGATCGAGAGGGTGATGGGAAAGCTGAGGTCACTTTCACCGGAAGACATGCAGGCTATTGATGCCCTCACAAGTTCCATAGTAAATAAGATACTCCATAACCCCCTTGTTGCACTGAAGATGCAGGCAAATTCCACAAACGGCGTGCTGTATGCAGAGGCAGTAAAAAAACTCTTTGACCTTGATGTAAAATTGATCGGGAATGGGACAGGAGGGGAGTCGGATGAGGAGTGAGCAGAGGAGTCAGAGGTGAGAGGTTAGAAGCAAGAAGTTAGAAGTTAGAAGTTAGAAGTTAGATTACGGATAAATATTCCCTCCCCTTCAAGGGGAGGGTTAGGGTGGGGATGGGGTTATTATTCATGAAAAAACTTAGAATCGGAAGCAGGGGGAGTCAACTGGCATTATGGCAGGCAGAGCATATAAAATCTTTGCTTGAGTCCAGACACCCCGGTCTGACTGTAACCATTACAAAGATTAAGACTACCGGGGATAAGATTACAGATGTCCCGCTTGCAATGGTGGGCGGCAAGGGGCTTTTTGTTAAAGAGATAGAAGATGCCCTGCTGAGACATGATGTTGATATAGCAGTTCATAGTATGAAGGATGTGCCTACGGTATTTCCAGCCGGGCTTTGCATGGCAGCGATAACAGAACGGCAGGACCCACGGGATGTCCTGATCTCAAGGGGTGGGATAAGCTTTATTCATCTGCCGGAAGGTGCTCATATCGGTACAAGCAGTCTGAGAAGGATATCCCAATTACTGAATCAGCGGCCTGACCTCAAAATATCCCCGCTAAGAGGCAACCTTGATACCAGGATAAAGAAACTGGAATCCGGTGAGTTTGATGGAATAATACTTGCTGCTGCCGGGATTATAAGGCTTGGATGGGCTGACAAGATTACGGAATTCCTGCCTGTAAACTTGAGCATACCGGCAATCGGACAGGGTGCTTTAAGTATAGAGTGCAGGGAGGCAGACAGGGAGGTTCTTGATATGATTGCATGGCTTGACCACAGGGAGAGCAGTGTGTGTGTCAGGGCAGAGCGGGGATTTCTTAAAAGGCTTGAGGGCGGCTGTCAGGTACCAATCGGGGCTTATGCAGTAATAACCAGGAACAGGATTGAGATAGAAGGATTCATTGCCTCTGTTGATGGAAAGAGGATGGTCAGGGATATGAAAAATGGTTCCGAAGAAAATCCTGAAGAAATCGGCATTGCCCTTGCTGAAAGCCTCCTCTCGCAGGGCGGCGAGGAGATTTTGAGGGAAGTGTATGGAAAAGGCTAAAGAGGTCTACCCGTTAAAGGGGCCGTTAAAGGGGAAAAGGATACTGATTACAAGACCTGTTGAGCAATCAGCGGAGCTTGCCGTCCTTATTACAGCACTTGGCGGGGAACCTGTAAAGTTTCCGGTTATCTCTGTTGCACCGCCTGACAGTTGGGATTCAGCAGATTGTGCTATAGAAAATCTGCATGATTATAACTGGGTCATTTTTACGAGTGTAAATGGTGTGAATTCTTTTATGGGGAGGATAACTGAGCTTGGTAAGTATGTCAGTGATGCCTTTTATGATGTAAAGATATGTACTGTGGGTGTTAAGACAGCAGATGCTGTTGAACCTTATGGTGTGCATGTAGATTTTGTCCCGCAGGAGTTCAGGGCAGAGGCTATAGTAAAAGGGTTTAAGGGTATGGCCGGCATAGGGAAAAAGATTCTTATACCAAGGGCGCAGGTTGGCCGTGAGTTATTACCGGATGAACTTATAAAGATGGGTTTGAATGTAGATGTTGTGCCTGTGTACAAGGTCGTCAAACCCGATACTGATGCTACAATACTTAAAGATATGTTAAGCAGGAAAGAGATAGATGTAGTTACATTTACAAGCGGGTCAACAGTAAGAAATTTTATTGAATTCATTGGGACTGAGGAATATAAAATACTACTCAAAGGGATTAAACTGGCATGTATAAGCCCTGTTACAGCAGATTCAGTTAAGAAATATGGCATGGATGTGGATATTGTGCCGGAGAGGTTTACTATAGATGACTTGGCGGAAGCAATAGCGGGGTTTTATCAGGGTAAGAAGTTAGAAGCAAGAAGTTAGAAGTAAGAAATAGGAAAACAATCTCCCCTCCCCTGGCGGGAGGGGATTAAGGGGAGGGGGAGCAAAGGTCATTCAATGAAATTTCCAATAACACGGTTACGAAGGATGAGGGCGACGGCGGTGCATAGGAGGATGGTGCGGGAGACAAGTCTTTCAGCAGATAATCTTATCTATCCGCTTTTTGCTGTGCATGGAACTAATGTAAAAAATGAGATCAGTTCAATGCCGGATGTTTTTCAGCTTTCTGTTGACAATCTGATAAGAGAGGCAAAGGAGGTATGCAGTCTTGGCATCCCTGCAGTTATTTTATTTGGTATACCTGAACATAAAGATGAGATGGGGACAGATGCTTATGCTGAAAAAGGCATAATCCGGCAGGCTGTTAAGGCAATAAAAGACAGTGTTCCTGAGCTTCTTGTAATCACGGATGTTTGTATGTGTGAGTATACAAGTCACGGCCATTGCGGCGTGGTGAAAGACGGCGTGATACTTAACGATGCGACGCTTGAGCTGTTGGCAAAAGAGGCTGTTTCACATGCTGAGGCAGGGGCGGATATTATTGCCCCATCGGATATGATGGACGGCAGGGTGTCTGCCATCCGTGCCGCCCTTGACAGGGAAGGGTTTGAGCATATTCCCATCATGTCTTATTCAGCAAAATATGCATCAGCATTTTACGGGCCTTTCAGAGAGGCAGCAGAATCAACTCCTCAATTCGGAGACAGGAGGTCTTACCAGATGGACCCGGCCAATGCGAGGGAGGCCATGCGGGAGACAGCCCTTGATATAGAAGAAGGTGCGGATATTGTGATGGTTAAACCTGCTCTGCCGTATCTGGATATAATACGTCAGATTAAAGACAGATGGGATATTCCAGTTGCAGCATACAATGTGAGCGGTGAATACTCCATGATAAAGGCAGCGGGTAGACTCGGCTGGATAGATGAAACAAGGGCCATGATGGAGTCACTCACATCAATAAAAAGGGCAGGCGCTGATATAATACTTACATATTTTGCAAAAGACGCTGCACGGATTTTACAGGGAGAGTAATATTAGTTGAACATAATCAGGGATCTTACAGCAATACCACATGGTCTTGTCAGATCAGTAGTCACTATCGGTAATTTTGATGGTGTCCACCTCGGGCATCAGGAATTACTGAACAGGGTAATAAAATTATCAAAAGAAATTGCCGGGACGAGTGTTGTAGTAACATTCGAACCTCATCCGCTTCAGGTATTAAGACCTGAAAAGGCACCTAAACGCCTGACATCACTCCAGGAAAAATTAGACATTTTCCAGTCACTTGGAATTGATGCAGTAGTCTGCCTGAATTTTACAAAGGAGTTTGCAAAACAGACAGCAGAGGAGTTCATTGAAGAAATACTATATGAAAAACTTGATGCTAAAGTCATTTTTGTGGGTGATAACTATAAGTTCGGAAAAGACAGGGCAGGAGACATAGAATTACTGAAAAACAGGGGGGAAATCTTTAATTTTGTTGTTTACGTGATGGAACAGGTTGAGGAGAATGGCCGCAGGATAAGCAGTTCAAGGATAAGAGAACATTTAAGCAAAGGGGAAGTTGATGAGGCCGCCGGATTACTGGGCCGTTATTATTCAATAGAAGGGGTTGTCACCCCTGGCCATCACAGGGGTATGGGACTTGGTTATCCCACTGCAAATATATATACAGTAGATGAAACCCTTCCGATGAACGGGATATATGCTGTAAGTGTTTTACATGGAGCTGAGAAACTGAATGGCGCTTGCTATATCGGTAAACAGCCGACATTTGCAGGTGATAAGATTGCTGTTGAGGTACACCTGTTTGATTTTGCCGGCATACTTTATCATGAACACCTGAAGGTACAGTTTGTAAAACTTATCAGAGGAGAGAAGAAATTCGATGACCGAGAATCCCTAATTAGGCAGATTAAGGATGACGTAGAGAAGGCGAAGGAGATTTTAAAATAGGTATATAGGCTGAAGGTAGAAGCAAGAGGTAAGAAGTAAGACAGTGAATAGTGAATAGTAAAGACAATCCAAATTCCCCCCTCCCTTGACGGGAGGGGGTTAGGGGGAGGGTGAGCTATGGAGATTTTCGAGTGAACCGCCATGAGACAGGGGTCTTACAAATGGCCATGAAAATCAGCGGGACAAGAAAGTCCCGCCTATCCTCGTAGATAGGGATAGGCGGGGTTTTCCAACCCCGCCGGAGGTGATTTTTGTATGAACTACGCAATCCTAAAAAAAGCACAAGAAACTATCAAACGCCATAACATGCTTACTCATGGTGACACAGTGCTTGTCGGTGTGTCCTCCGGCCCGGACTCTGTGTGCCTTCTTCATATTTTAAATGACTTGAAGGCCGAATATGATTTAACCCTTCATATTGCCCATCTCAATCACGGCTTTCGGGGAACAGAGGCTGAAGAAGATGCTGAGTATGTAGAATCACTCGGAACATCTCTTGGGATTCCGGTTCATTCAGAATATGCAGATATTCCTTCTTATATTAAAAAGTCGGGATTATCAAAGCAGGCCGGTGCACGTAAATATCGTTATAAGTTTTTCAATAGGATTGCTGACGAGATTAATGCATCACGGATTGCACTTGGCCACACAGCAGACGACCAGGTTGAAACATTTTTAATGAGACTAATCAGGGGCTCCGGTACATCCGGCCTGTCAGGCATACCACCGGTCAGGGATAAGATAATCAGACCCCTCATAGAGATCAGCCGTGAGGAGATTAATGAGTTCCTTTCTGAAAGGAAAATCAGATACAGGATTGACTCTTCGAACCTTACCACTGTTTATCTGAGGAATAAGATACGCATAGAACTTCTCCCTTATCTTGCAAAAGAATTTAATCCAAATATAATGGATACTATATTAAGGAACCTTAAAGTGCTCAGGGATGAAGATGTATTCCTTGATAATTATGTGAGAAAAATTTATAAAGATATCGCTGTTTGTGAAAATACGGCATTCGTTCCCCCTCCCCTTAATCCCCTCCCGCGGGGGGAGGGGACATTAGATGCGCAATTGAGGGGAGAGGGTGCTATGCTTTTTCCCCCTCCCTTGACGGGAGGGGGTGAGGGGGAGGGTGGGCATAGATCAGTACAGTTTAATATCGCATCGCTTGCTCCACTTGCGATTCCTGTCAGGCGGCGGATTATACGGTATGCTGTCGAGACGATAGCCGGAGAAGGTGCTGTTGATTTATCTTTTAAACATGTTGAAGATGCTTTAAACCTGCTTGAAAGTAATGAGGCCGGGGAGATTCATCTTCCTGCCGGTTTAATTGTAAATAAGGACAAGGGACACCTCAGGTTATATTTAAAACATAGTATCCCCTCCCCCTTGAGGGGGGAGGGTCAAGGTGGGGGTGGGCAATGGAGAATTTCGAGTGAAATCCAACCTATACAATTTTCATATCAGGTTACAGTTCCGGGTGACACACATATACGTGAGGCAGGGATAACAGTGAGTACAACTATACTTGACCGCCATGTTTATGATAAAAGTAACAGTACTTATATGCAACATGAGGCATGTTTTCCCATTAATGATACAGTATTGCCCATAATAATCCGTAACCGCAGGTCAGGAGATTTTTTTTGTCCGGCAGATATGGGCGGGCATAAGAAAAAGATAAAAGAATATTTTATAGATTTGAAGATTCCTGCAGGAGAGAGGGAAAGGATTCCAATCCTTCTTTCATCTTCCGGCAGTGTTATGTGGGTTGTCGGTTACAGAACTGATGAGAGATTTAAGGTTAAACCTTCTTCAGAAAAGATATTACAGGTAAAGACATTCAGAAGTGCGGCATGAAAAAGAGTCATCCTTCGACAAGCTCTGGATGACAGCCTTGGTGTCATGGTGAGCTTGTCGAACCATGACTAACAACGGTTACAAAAACGGTATTTTCGGATAAAACAGAAAGGAACTATAATGAAACGGATATTCGGCAAGCCCCTTATTACACAACGGGAGATTGAAAAAAGGATCAAAGAACTTGGGACAAAGATTTCAGCAGATTATGACGGCAAAGACCTTGTAATGATCTGCATCTTAAAGGGGGGATACATATTTTTTGCAGACCTGGTCAGAAATATCCATGTTCCTGTAAGCGTAGATTTTATGATGGTCTCAAGCTACGGCCCGGGTACTACATCTTCCAATGCTGTGAAGATAATTGCAGACCTCTCAGCAGATATCAAAGATAAGGACGTCCTTATTGTAGAGGATATAGTGGATTCAGGACTAACATTGAGTTACTTATATAAGACTATAAAGTCAAAGAAACCGAGGACAATCAAGCTGTGTGTCCTGCTTGATAAGGTTGAAAGAAGAAAATACGAAACCCCTATTGACTATGTTGGATTTACAATCCCCAATAATTTTGTAATCGGCTACGGCCTTGATTATCAGGACAACTTCAGGAATTTACCATATATTGCGGTGTTGGATGAACACGAAGCGGATGAATTGCTGAATCATAGATAGAAGTTAGAAGCAAGAAGGAAGAAGTTAGAAGGAAAATGACCCACCCTCACCCGGACCCTCTCCCTGAGGGAGAGGGTGCCAAGTTTATTCCCTCCCCTTCAAGGGGAGGGTTAGGGTGGGGATGGGGTTTATCTTCAGATGAAAACAGGCATTCTCTACATAGTCAGCACGCCAATCGGCAATCTTGAAGACATTACGCTTCGTGCGCTCAATGTCTTGAAATCAGTTCAGGTAGTTGCATCTGAAGATACACGGCATACTCAGGTATTGCTCCAGCACTACAATATTTATACACCTCAGACGAGTTACCATGACCACAATAAAGAAGAAAAGGGTGAGGTACTTATAGGCCGGTTAAAAGAAGGGAATGATATTGCACTTGTGTCTGATGCCGGGACGCCTGGGATTTCAGACCCCGGATACTATCTTATAAATCGGGCAATTGAAGAGGAAATTACTATCTCTCCTATACCCGGCCCAACAGCATCTATTGCAGCTCTTTCCATATCAGGCCTTCCGACGGATTCCTTCGCGTTTGAAGGATTCCTGCCGGTAAAACGTGTTGCAAGACAAAAGAAACTCAGAACCCTATTAACAGAACACCGCACTATCATAATTTACGAAGCCCCTCACAGGCTATTATCAACTCTCGAAGATATAAAGGAAATATCAGGGGACAGAAGGATAGCCATAACTCGAGAACTTACCAAGGTATTTGAAGAGATTATAAGAGGCAGGGTGTCTGAGATTATTGCCAGAATCTCCAACAGGAAACTGAAGGGTGAGATTACAATAATACTTGAAGGGGCAAAGATTGAAGGTGCCGGAGATGGTATCAATTTACAGGACTATCTGAAAATACTTATAGAGGAAAAGGGGATGAGCCTCAAAGACGCCGTCAGCAAAGCCTCCGCTGACCTCGACATTCCAAGAAACAAGGTTTATAAAGAAGCAATTTTATTAGTGAGCGGAAGTAACGTTAGGTAATGTCTAATAGACTATAGACTGTAGGTAATAATCTTTTCCCCCCTTTAGAAAAGGGGGGTGAGGGGGATTTGAAACGGAGAATTTCTGGTGAAAACAGGAGTCCTCTACTGTCACCATTTAATCTACTAATTTTCATCTACTTTAAATTTCAAATTTTGATGTTAGGAATTCAAAATAAATTCTTTCAAGTTTTTTGTCTATATCATTATTATGCTTTTTCGCTGATTGTACAGCCTGATAACGATTTCCCATATAATATCTGCTAAAAAAGAACAGGAATACCATAGCCCCATCCGTATAAAGGCCATCCTGTAGCAGATTAATGGAGATTGTTGCAAAAGTTACATTGGTTCCGAGTGACTTTATGCCATCCCACAAGTTATCTGAATAAATTTGTCCGGCACCAGGTAAAAAAGTAGAAAGAAATTTTGCTCTACTTTCAGATTTATAGCGAAAAAGCCTAACCTCATCTGATAAATGATCTATAGCAATTGCAGAAGTAGTTTCATCGCTTGAATAGTTTCTAACATATATATGAAGATATTCTTGTACAGATTTCCAGTCATGGAGGAATATGAAGTCTATAATCAAATAATATAATGATTGCCGTTTCACATCTGAATATTCAGTATAATAATATAATTTTAACAATTCCTGTTGGGCCAGACTGTGGTTACTGCTTGCAATAAGGATTACTGCTTTATCAATTATCCACAATTCCTTTTGCAAATCATCTTCTGTAAGATAAATACTTTTATTTATTGCACTAATCGCTTCATCCCAATTATTTAATTCCCTATATGCCTGACTAATTTGATAATAGGCATAACTTGCGAGAGGGTCTTCCTTGTGAAAAAAGATAAATCTCTTATATTCTGTAATAGCCTCATCATAGTTAGAATTTTGCAGGAACTGGTCACCCGTTTTAAGGAGACTGTTTGCATAACTATCACTAACAGTGATAAATAGTAAAAAGATAATTAAATTAAAAATCGTCCGGATATGGTAGTTCATTTTTCATTTTCTTGAGAATAGCTTCATCAATTTCTATATTATAGTTTTCTGCGGCAACAACTGAACCATATATATTTCCTGAATAAAATATTGTAAAGAAAGTTCCATAAATCCATCCCCTTGTTGATGTACTCCCATCATTTTTGAATGAAGTATAAGCTAACGTACCCAGAAGGGTGTTGATTAGAAATGAAGTTGCTCCATCTGCTATTCTATTGCAATATATTTTCCCGGTTCATGGAATAACCGCAGACATTATTCCAGATAAAGTTGGACTCTTGTAGTTAAGGTTTTTACCTTTTATTGAATAGCTTCTATACTGCTTCACATAATCATTGAATGATTCTTTTTCATTATTAAGATTAATTGAATCAAATTCCATTATTGCCATATCCCATTTTTTTAAGTTCAGATAGGTGACGCCTTTTAAAAAGATTAGCTTATTCATTTCCGTTTTATTATTATTATCTCTCTCAATCGTATTATGTAATAAACTTAATGATTCCATAAACTGCATATTTTCTATATAAGCAAGGCTTAGTTGATAGTAAACAGAAGGCAACAGTTTACTATCAGGGTAATCATTTAATATATCTGAAAAATTTTTAATAGCCTTTTGATATTCCCTACCTTTCCTATAAGAAAGGCCCACCAAATACAAGGCTGTTTCTTTACTATCTGATATTGTAAAAGAATACCTCTGATATTCAGAGGCAGCCCTTAAATAGTCTCCTTCATTGAATAAATAATCAGCATAATTTTTAATCTTTGTTGGGGAAAAATAATTAAGTTCCTGTGCCTTAGAAACATAAGGATGAACAAGAAGCATCAATAAATTAATAAAGTATATAATAAGTGTCTTTTTTACCATAAGGCATATTTTTCTATCGGGTCAATGGCCAATCCTGTTTTAATATCTATTGGATAATATCTTCTATAGCCGTTACATCTTTGAAGCCTGTCCGATGTCATAAGTATCCCCTGGATAACTCCAAATTGTTCTATTGCCCTTTTCCCAAATCTTGAACAACTTGGATTGAAATTGCACGACGGTTTATCCTGTTTTGAAAGAATTGTTTGATAACCATGAATTATCTTTAAAAAGAATAACTTTGCCTCTGAAGTTTCCTTATATTCAATTAAAGATTCATTTGAAGGCTTAATAAAGGTTTCATGATTATATTGTAAGGAGAGGAATTCTATATTACTTCTGGAGCCGGCATTTGATACTTGCGGGTGGCAAATATAGATACAAAGGCAAAAGAAGGATATACCAGGAAATAATATTGCATATAACGATCCTTTACATGTGTAGTTCTTCAATTTTTGCATCCAACGGTATTTTGAAATTGAAAATTTTATCGGGTATCTTTTTATTAATTTCTATCTCTGAGAATTTTACTATTTCTTTTGTTGATTCTTTACCTGATTCATTGTTGTAAACGGAAATAATTTCAGAGGGGAAGTATTTTTTATCTAATTTAACATGATTTTTAAATTCTATTTTATGCAGCAATTGCCCCTTTGAATTCTTTGACTCTGCAGAAACAATCATTTCTTTCTCCTTTCCAATTATAAAATAATAATTTTCTTCTTTATCTGAGTTATTGACAGATAGCACCCAATTTGTATAAATAATATTATTTTTGAATTCGTGATTCTTTACTTTATACCCAATTTCTGACAAACCAAAATCTTCTTTTAGTGCATAAAGAAAATTATAAAGAAAGGCCAGGGGAAATGAACTTTCAGAGGATAAGATAAGAACTTTGTTTTTATCCGGATAGAAAAGTTCCAACTTATTTTTATGGAAAATTAGAACCTGTTTTACAGGATATTGTATTTCTACTGTTATTTTTTGTTCAGATTGATAATAGATAACACCCTTGGTTATCTCTTCTTTATTATTTTCAATAACAGTTCTTTCAAAATTAGTTGTGAGTGTATTAAAGAAAAAAGTTATCGGTATTAATGTACTTATTAAGAATGAAATCACAGTTTTATCTTGGAAAAATACTTTTTAATGAGTGTATTTCTTAGTATCCTGAGCTTGTGCTAGTTGAGTTAGCGGATGATATCATTATCAATGCAACGGAAGTTCCGATAGCCCACCCAACACAAGCACTCTCCCATTGGTGTTTCCTGGCAGCTTCTCTATAACAAAGTGAATACTCTCTTACATAATCATCTGATTTTCCAATAATCTTATCAACAGGTACAACAGGTTCGGTAGCATAGGCAATTGCAAATCCAAAAATACCGCACAAGAATCCAGGGATTGCCCATGCAAATCTATTTACTCTTATATCAGCCTCCAGTCTTGCATCCACACATGGAGTTGAAGATTGTTCCTCAGCATTCACAACAGTAGGAACTATTATTGAAACCGTCAGGAATGAGGCGATTAATAAAATAGAGACTAAAGAATAAAAAGTATTCCTTTTAAGAAAATAATCCATAATATTATCCTCCTTATTTGTATTAGGTTACATAAAGTTACTTTGCCTTCTCAGAAGCATACGTTTTTATTTTTTCTGAAGACATAATTGCATCTAGCGACTTATTCACTCCATCTTCTATTGCCTTCGTGGCGGACCTGGACGGATTTGTACTAAAATCAAAACCTGGATTACCCCTTGTGTCTCCAATACCTTCAATTATCTTTTCAAAAATAAGTTCCCCATTTGGGTCATATATAATAACCCTATATACAATACTAGCCGGATAAATCTGAAATTTTGTTATCGGAATATCAAAGTAGAACTTATCAATATTTGGTTCAATAACTGCGTGGATACTAAATTGTTCTGATTTTGCATAAGGTGGCTTTCCCTCAACCTGTTCTACTTTCTCAAATATCTCAGTTAAACCTGATTTAAATAAATTGGCACTAGCTGAACCTAAGTTTGGATAATTCCATGTATCGCCTGAATTAGATTCAGAGACAGAATAATTTTTAAAGCTATCAGAAACATAGATGCCAACATTGAGAGGTATTTTTTTCCCCAAATACTTACCCTCAGATAATCTTGGAGTTGCTATCATTGTATGTGAACAAGCACTGAACAAAAAGAAAGAAATAGAAAGTATTATTGATAAGGCCACTCCTAACCTAATGGATATTACTCGTCCTCTAATGTTCTTCATGATTTTTCCCCTTTTCAAGTTCAAGATATATTGTAGTATCCTGTATTCTTGTTAGCCCTGAGTTGATGTCATAAAGATCTCCATTATTTCTACATGGTGTTACTACAGGTTCCATTTCCCCACCACCCTAAAGACGCAAGACTGTTGAAACACTTTACTGCCTAATCTTAACAAGTATTTCTCAACAATCTAGTAAAATTATCTATTTTGGATTAGAATCGGGTAGGATATTAACAAAACATTTTTTTGTTGTCAACAATTTTTTGAATTTCTATACCCATAAATTTGTCGTAGACCCATCTGCCTATGAAGATGGGATTAATTAACCGCTTACTTTTCTTTGGCCAGTTCTATTGCTAAATCATATGTTGCTTTTGATATCCTGAAATCATGTTTCAGCATTTTATCTAAATATTCTTTCAGATTTTGTATCAGCCCCTTTTCCTTTGCTTCCAAAAGTATGCCGATAACACCAGTAATATTTATCCCTAATTCTCCTGCAACCTTTCTTGCAGCCAGATCATCAAGAATTAAAAGGTCAGCATATAATTCGAGGCTTAAACCAATAGCCTCACTCTCGCCAATCCCAAGATTCTTCTCTAATATTCTGGGTGCAATAGGCTGCTTTATTTCCACTACTTTGATCCAGTTTGGAACCGATTTATTTTTGAATACTTCATTCATTACCGCCAATGGAATTGAAATCGTGGTGTAAAGTTTTTCAAGCAGAGCCAGCTTCCCAAGTTTATCAAGGATTATCAGACAACTTGAATTAGAGACTATCATCTATTTATTTTCCTGCCACCTTATGAGCCTGTTTATAATCCTTCGTAAGTTCCTCTCTTTCCAAATCAATAAAGGGAATTCCGAGTCGTGAAGCAAAACGTACAAATTCAAAGCGTTCCATTTCAAGCAACTGAGCGGCCTTGCCGCTGGATATATCCCCTAATCTGTAGAGTTCAAGTATCAGAAATTCAAAAACCCGTGATGGAACATCCTTTCTCTTCCTTGCTACTAAAGGCAGGATTTCAGAAGGGATGTTTATAGTCACCATTTCCTTTTCCATCTTATGTCTCCTCTATAATTTAAAAAGGTATTTGTGCCCTCATATTTAGCACAGAGATAAAATTAAAGCAAGATAAATACGTCCAATTGTAATAACAAATTAGAAATGTCCTATTAGATTAGAATGCTAAAATGATTTCCCCAAAATGGAGGCATTATGAAGGGAAAGGACATTATTATGCTTATAGAAGATGAGTCAGGCAGAATGGCAAGATGTTATGTCAAAATCTTTTCCCCCCTTTAGAAAAGGGGGGATTTAAAACGGGATGCTTTTAACTGATAACTGTTTACTGTTCACCGATAACTGTCTTTACGCCCTGAATCTATTATAAATGGCCTTTAGATCCGGTGTATCTGTGCCTTTGTATTTAACCTTCAATACGGCTACCTTGGAATCGTAAGTCGGTTTATCTACTTTATAAAAAACTCCAACCGGTACTTTTGCCTCAGGATTTTTTGTGTGGTCAAGGGAGCTTTCTGCAAGCTCGTAGGCATTTATCCTGTCTGTCTTATCAGCATGAAGATCTTCGATACTGTAAATCCTGGGTCTGTAATATTCAAATGTGTCTATTGTGTTAAAGGTCGGGCATGGGGAGATGATGTTTATGAAAGAAAAGCCTTTGTGTTCAATAGCCTGTTTGATTATATCCCCTGTGACCTTTGGATTACCTGCAAATGCCTGTGCCACAAATGTTGCCCCGTAGGTCAGCATAAGTGTCAAGGGATTCATAGGAGAATCGAGCGTCCCGAATGGTGTAAGACTCCCTTTCATCCCTTCACGGCTTGTTGGTGAAACCTGTTTTTTTGTTAATGCGTAAATCTGGTTATCCATTACGATCAGTGTCAGGTCTATGTTTCTGCGTGCGGCATGTGGTAAATGTCCTCCGCCAATTGAATAGGCATCACCATCTCCAATAGTAATAGCAATTAATAATTCCGGACGTGACAGTTTCATTCCCACTGCTACAGGCACCGCCCTTCCATGACATGAGTGAAATCCAAAGCTCCTCATCCAGAGCGGGAGACGGCTGGAACACCCTATCCCCGAAACAAGGACTGCATTATCAGGATTTACCCCAAGCGAGCTGAATGCATTGCAGATAGCCGCTGTTACTGCAAAGTCTCCGCAACCAGGACACCATGTAGGCTCGATTGTACTCCTGTACTCCTTGGGTTTTAACTGGACATTATTATTCAATACTGTCAATTCCATCAATATCCCCTCCTTTACACTCCTGCCTTTTCAAGTTCATATAGCTCTTCAACCTTTTTCACTATCTCCGCCGGTATAAAAGGTTCACCCCTGAATACATTAAATTTTACAGGTTTCACAGATGTTTTTGCACTGATTAACTCTGCTAACTGTCCCTGATAATTGGCCTCAGGAACAAGCACTTTATTTACTGATGCTGAAAAAGACTCAATTGCCTTTACGGGCAAAGGCCACAGCATCTTTGGGTATAATGCAGCCACCTTCAGACCTTTTGCCCTCAGCCGTTGAACCGCCTCTTTTACAACCGATTGGGTCAGTCCCCAGCTTATAATTCCTACATCAGCATCACTATCCCCTTCCCTTTCAACAGGCTTCCACTCGTTCTCCAGATTCGCAATCTTTCTCCAACGTTTTTCAGTCATCATCGTACGGGTCTCGGGATTGGTCCTTGGGCCGGAGTCCTCAGAATGTTCAAGACCTGTTGCTGCATACGCTGCACCGAAAGTTCCCGGTACACCTATCGGAGATACACCGCTCTCTGTTACCTTATATCTCTGAAACTTTTCACCTTCTTCAATACTGCCCTGATACACTGTACGGTTTACAATTTTTATCTTAGATGGGTCAGGTGTTGGAATTGCCTCTACACGTATAGCCAATGAAGCATCAGTCAGAAGGATAACAGGCGTCTGATATTGTTCAGCAAGGTTAAATGCCTCAATAGTCATGTAGAAATTTTCCTCTACATCTGATGACGCAAGAACAATCTTTGGCGTATCGCCATGCGAACCGAAACATGCAGCAAAAAGGTCTGACTGGTCATGCTTGGTCGGCATACCTGTGCTTGGCCCACCGCGCTGGACGTCAACAATTACTAACGGCAGTTCAGCCATGACCGCAAGTCCTATCAACTCGGACATCAGGTCAAGCCCCGGACCGGATGTTGCGGTCATTGTCTTAACGCCTGCAAAAGAGGCCCCAACACAATTACCAATGGATGCAATCTCATCCTCTGCCTGGTAAACGTAACCATTTACCTGAAGCATTAATTCCGTCAGGTAGTTTGCAATAGAGGTAGCCGGTGTAATCGGATAGCAAGAGAAGAACCTGCATCCGGCAGTAAGCGCCCCGAGTGCAACCGCCTGATTTCCCTCAAGTATGATTGTATCTTTACGCGGGCGTGTAGTTGGAAACATGAAAGGGTCAGTCTTTTTAAGGTTCTTTCTTACGTAATCTGCCCCTGCATCAATCGCCTTGTAATTTGTTTCAACCATCTCCATACCCTTCTTGATAAATTTATCGTGAATGGAGGATTTAAGGCTCTCCATTCCAATACCAAAAAGCTCTGCAACAGCACCGAGTGCAACCATGTTCTTTGAGATATAACTGGTAAGAACGTCTTTAGCTATCTTGCTCATAGGAACAGGGTACTTATGGACGCCAGGATGTTCCTCAGGCTCAAAATCACCGCCGGGATAGTCATATACAAGAACAGTCCCGGGGGTAAGGGACTTTTTATTTACAGCATACGCCTCGCCGTTAAATGCTACGAGGATATTAAATGAGTCCCCCTGTGAAAGTATGGGTTCTTCAGATACCCTGACCTGAGAAAGGGCATAGCCCCCCTTAATCTCTGAGGGAAAGGTCTTGAAGGTAACAACCTCCACCCCAAGCCTTGCAGCCGCCTGCATCAAAAAATCCCCTGAACTGATTACACCTTCGCCGCCTTCGCCAGCAATTCTGATAATGAGATCGTTAGGCAATTTTTATCCCTCCTTTAAATTTATTGTTTATCTGAAAATCCCTCCGGCGGGGTAAGAAAACCCCGCCTATCCATTTCTATGAGGATAGGCGGGACTTTCTTGTCCCGCTGATTTTCATGTCCCTTTGTGCTCCCTGGCTCATGAGCGTTCATCCGAAAATAAACCCCATCCCCACCCTAACCCTCCCCTTGAAGGGGAGGGAATAAACGTTAGCCTCCCTCTCCCCTGGCGGGAGAGGGTCCGGGTGAGGGGGCCTCATTTTCATCAGCAATCTTGCTTCTAACTTCTTACCTATTACCTGCCTTAAACCTTACCCTGCCCTCTTCAGCCGTCTCCTTTTTACCTCTGTTTGACGGTCTTTGGAGATCCTGTTTGCCATTATTGTGCTGTCTATAACGTTGCCGCAGAAGACACAGCGCCAGCCGTAGAAATAGTAACTACTTGTTTCAGCCATATCCATAAACTTTTCGTACATCATAAGGCCGTTACACTTTGGACAATTCATTTTAATCACCATTCCTTTGCCCTTTATCTTGTCAGGGGCCTATTCCCCTGTATTCAAGATATTTATAAATATATAAGAGCAAGAACCGTGCTAAAGATAAATATCTTTAAAATCAAGAAGTTGCAAAGCATTGCAAAAATAGTGCTTGTTTCACAATTAAACATTATGGATGAAAATAAACTAAGGTGAGTTTCAAAGCCAGATGTTACAACAGGTTAATAGGTTTCACAATATACGTTTCTAAATGGAACTATCGTTTCAATAATGAACAGGTCTTTTCTTATGGTTCAATCCATAAATCTTAACCTTACGCCACAAGGTTGTACGGCTGATACCAAGTTCCCTTGCTGCTGCCTGGTACTTCCATCCTGATTTATCAAGGACCTTCAGTATCCATTCTTTCTCAACATTGTTTAAAGAGGCGCCATCAGGTGATATATCCAACTTCTTAGTCTCATGCACTAATTCACTTGGAAGATGTTCAGGCATTATGGTATTTCCAAGGCTGCACACAAAGGCATGTTCAATAATATTCCGCAACTCACGAATATTACCAGGATAAAAATAATTAAGCAGTACCTTCATAGCCTGCGGTGATATGTTATTTATATTCTTTTTCATCTCTTTATTAAACTTCTCAATATAATGTGTCAGGAGGATTGGAATATCCTCACTGCGATCCCTCAATGGCGGCAGTGTAATAGGAAAAACACTGAGGCGATAATAGAGGTCTTCTCTGAAAGTGCCGTCTCTTACCTCTTTTAACAGATTCTTATTGGTAGCAGCAATTATACGGACATCTAAAATTATGGTTTTTGACCCTCCGACCCTCTCAAACTTTTCCTCCTGAATAACCCGTAGTAATTTTGCCTGTGTAGGAAAACTCATATCACCTATTTCATCCAGAAAGATCGTTCCATTATCCGCAAGTTCAAACCTCCCTACCCTGTCCTGATGGGCACCTGTGAATGCACCCTTAACATGACCGAACAACTCGCTTTCAATAAGCGTATCAGGTATGGCCGCACAGTTCACAGCCACAAAAGGTTTGTCTTTCCGCAGGCTGTTATTATGGATAGCCTTTGCAATAAGCTCTTTGCCGGTACCGCTCTCCCCCTGTATCAACACTGTACTCTTTGATTGTGCAACTGAGGGAAGAATCGAGAGTATCTCTTTCATCCTGCGGTCTTTAGTTATAATATTTTCAAACTGAAATAAATCAGTAAGCCTCTCCTTCAACTCTTTTAACTGGGCGATATCCCTGAAGACCTCTACAATGCCTATCATGTTTCCGGTGTCATCATATAAAATGTCAGTATTAATATTTACAGGAACACGCCTGCCCTCTTTATTGACAACAAAACTCTCATAGTTCGAGATTTTCTCTTTCTGTGCAAGCGACCGCCGGAGGATACAGTCATCAGAGGCACATATATTGCTCTGAATAAACTTTTCGCATCTGTTCCCTAACAGTACCTCCTCAGGATACCCAAGAAGTTCCTGCATGGCCTTGTTTACATATTCAATATTCCCCTTCAGGTCAATGGTCAGAACACCATCGCTTATGCAGTTTAGGATTATCTTTTCAAACATAAATTACCATCCTTATAATATGGATAAGACTTATAAATCGGATTCCCGATAAAAACTTCGGGAATGACGGCATTAAGGTGTGTTAACATCCAGTACTTCCCTTACCTTCTTTAAAAGTACATTAGCCATTATAGGTTTCTGAATAAATGTGAGTCCTTCTTTGAATATCCCCTTTTCATCAATAATATTTGATGTATACCCGCTCATAAAGATAGTCTTTATATCAGGTCTAATCTCCCTGATTTTTTCAAAGGCCTCCTTGCCGTTTTTCCCCGGCATAATAACATCAAGGATTACAAGGTGGATATTCTTACGGTTCTGTTCAAATAACCTGATTGCCTTTTCTCCGTCTGCCGCCTCTATCACCTTATATCCGAATCCCTCAAGCATATCTTTCAGGAGTCCCCGTACGTCATTATCATCCTCAGCTATAAGTATGGTTTCGTTGCCGCCTTCCGGTTCAACCGGTGTTTTCTTAACAGGGGTTTCAACCTCTTTATTAATTAAAGGCAGGTACACATTAAATCTCGTTCCAATATCAGGCTCACTGCTGACCTCAACATAGCCTTTGTGCTGTTTTACTATCCCATATACAATTGATAACCCAAGCCCTGTCCCCTTACCGACCTCTTTCGTAGTAAAGAACGGGTCGAATATCTTTTTCATAGTCTTGTTATCCATCCCCATACCCGAGTCTTCAACACAGATAACAGCGTACCTTCCGGGGTTGCCGTAACCAAAAGCCTTTACAAATTGCTCATCTAACTCTGCCATTCCTGTGCTAATCTTCAATAAGCCGCCTTTAGGCATTGCATCACGCGCATTAGTGGCAAGATTTATTAAAACCTGCTCCAACTGGACACTGTCTGCATTAACAACCATTCCTTCAGAAACACTTTCATGCGTATGGAGTTCAATGTCCTCACCAATCAACCTTAAAAGAAGTTTATCAACCTTCTTTACTATCTCATTTACATTTACCGGCTTTAGACTGGTTATCTGTTTCCTGCTGAATGCAAGAAGGCTTTGGGTAAGGCTGACCGCCCTTTCTGAGGATGAAATTATATTTTCAACAAAAACCATCAGCGGATTACCTTCATCCAACTTCAACTGCATCAGATCAGCATTTCCTATTATCGCTGTCATGATATTATTGAAGTCATGGGCAATACCGCCTGCAAGCCGGCCTATTGCCTCCATCTTCTGGGAATGCATGAGTTGTTCTTCAAGACGTCTTCTCTCGGTAATATCGAGTATCGTGCCGAACAACTTCGCGGGGTTGCCGTTATTATCAAATATAACTTCACAATTTGAAGAAACGACCTTCTCAGAACCATCAGGCAAAAGAATCCTGTACTCAATATTGTATGGTTTCCCGGCGTATAATGCATCATCGAGCGATTTTTTCACGGATGCAATATCATCAGGATGGACGAAGTCTAAGTATAAATCATAAGTTCTGCCGAATTTACCGGAAGTCATGCCTAAGATATTATATACCTCGTCAGACCATGTTACCTTATCTTTTATAATATCTCTCTCCCAGTTGCCGAGATGTGCAATCTTTTGTGCCCGTGAAAGCCTTGCCTCACTTTGCCTTAATGCATCCTCTGCCTTCTTATGTGTAAAATGATACGATATTATATCACTTACAACACGAAGAACCTTTACATCCTCCTCAGACCATGAACGGACATTTTCGCAATCATCAAATCCCATAAAACCGGTAAGGGTGCCATCCTTTGACCAGATAGGAACCACAACAAGGGAATGTATATCCTGAGCCTTGAGGACTTCCTTTTCTGAGGACGCCTCAGCAGGGAGTGCATCAATGTCCGGTATAATAATATTCTCTCCGCCTTTGAGTTTAGCCATCCACCACGGTGCTATTGAAACATCCACCTCCTGAAGGCCTCCTATCTGAGGGGTTGTTTTGTTATCGCACCATTCATAAGTATTGCTCATCAATCTGCCGTCTTTGCTGAATTCAAATATATATGCCCTGTTTGCTGTTACACACTCTCCTATTATCCTGAGTACATTATTGAGGTCTATATCAGGTGAAGACATAAATAATCTTGAAATATCCGACAGCATCGTCTCTATCACAATCCGATGCCTCAACTGTTCTTCAATCCTGAGTTGTTCCATCAAGCTGTCTCCTTAGAAAAATACAGATAAAATTCAAAATGTAATTCTTATTTCTTCACCCGAAAATACTTACGCCGGGGTGAGAAAACCCCGCCTATCCACACAGAGATTGAGGATAGGCGGGACATTCTTGTCCCGCTGATTTTCATGGCCCTTTGTGAACCCTCGGTTCATGGGAGTTCATCCGAAAATCAACCCCATCCCCACCCTACCCCTCCCCTTGAAGGGGAGGGAATCAACATAGCCCCCTCTCCCTCAGGG
>JACRGV010000032.1 GCA_016212215.1 Nitrospirota bacterium | reverse complement strand
GTTTCACAAAGGAGGATGAAAACCACCCCCCCAAGCCCCCCCTTGTTAAGGGGGGGAAAGTTCCTTTGGTGCTCAATGGCCAACGGCAATCCCCCCCTTTGTTCAAGGGGGGGC
Organism: Nitrospirota bacterium; assembly: GCA_016212215.1. Classification (NCBI taxonomy): domain Bacteria; kingdom Pseudomonadati; phylum Nitrospirota; species Nitrospirota bacterium. The sequence continues at coordinate 4,777 of JACRGV010000032.1, read as the reverse complement.
ATGGGGGGGTTATTTTCGGATGAACTTACATGAGCCTTCGGCTCACAAAGGTTGATGAAAATGAGGCCCCCTCCCCTTAGTCCCCTCCCGCAAGGGGAGGGGAGATATGAAAGATTGCCGAAGATTCCCCCTCCCTTGACGGGAGGGGGTTAGGGGGAGGGTGAGCTATGGAGATTTTCGGATGAATGAAGATATCATAACAATTATTCTTGCGGCAGGGCTTGGTAAGCGGATGAAGTCAGGGCTTGCAAAGGTTCTGCATCCTGTTGCAGGTGTGCCGATGATACTTTATCCGGTTAAGGCAGCAGGGGAAATATCTTCTGCAAAAACGATTGTAGTGGCAGGCCATCAGGCAGACCGTGTTAAGTATATACTGTCTGATAAAAATGTGGAGATAGTTTTTCAGGCAGAACAGAAAGGTACAGCCGATGCAGTCAGGCTTGCAGTTGATTCAATGCGTAATTTCAAAGGCATGGTTGTTGTTCTGTGCGGCGATGTCCCTTTGATTACATCAGAAATTGTCGGAGAACTTTTACTGACTCATAAAAATACCGGGGCATCTCTTACGGTTCTTACCACAGAGGTGGACGACCCTTCAGGTTATGGCAGGATTTTTCGTGGACCCGGCGGATCTATTTTGCGGATTGTGGAAGATAAGGATGCAGATGAGAGAATAAAGCGTATCAGAGAGATTAACACGGGCATATATGTGTTTAACAGCACTTTCCTATCAGAGGTAATCGGTGAGATAAGGTCAGAGAATGTACAGAAGGAGTTTTATCTGACAGACAGTATCGAACTCGGCATCAGTAAGGGATTAAAAGTTCTGGCACATAAGACTTTACAGCACGAAGAGGTAATGGGGATTAATACGAAGGCTGAACTTGCCTCAGCAGAAGGTATTATGAGGAGTCGTATAAATAACAGGCATCTGATTAACGGGGTGATTATGGTTAATCCTGATACTGTATACATAGATGAGTCAGTTATTATTGCCCGTGATGTGACCATATATCCCGGTACTTTTATTCAGGGCAATACTGTTATAGGCGAAGGAAGTGTCATTTATCCGAATAATAGGATTGTGGACAGCGTGATTGGATGTGGTGTGACCATTAAAGATTCCAGTGTGATAGAGGAGAGCAGGGTAGGTGATAATGCACAGATCGGCCCGTTTGCACATCTCAGGCCAGGCACAGTGCTTGATAAAAATGTACATATAGGCAATTATGTAGAACTCAAAAAGGCTTATGTTGGGGAAGGTTCAAAGGCCAATCACCTTACTTATCTTGGTGATACCGAGATAGGAAGCGGTGTAAATATAGGGGCCGGTACAATCACCTGTAACTACGATGGTTATAAAAAATATAAGACTACTATAGGCAACGGCGTTTTTGTGGGCAGTGATGTACAGTTTATAGCGCCGGTAAGTATCGGAGATAATGCATTAATCGCAGCAGGTTCAACAGTTACAAAGGACGTCCCACCTGGCGCCCTTGCCATAAGCCGTGTTGAGCAGGAGAACAGGGAAGGGTATGTGGAGAAGAGGCGGAAGGTGAAGGGGAGTAAGCAATGAGCAGAGGTAAGAGGTTAGAAGTAAGAAGTGAGAACCCCACCCTCACCCGGACCCTCTCCCTGAGGGAGAGGGTGCTAAGATTATTCCCTCCCCTTCAAGGGGAGGGTTCTATGTTTCCCCCTCCCTTGACGGGAGGGGGGTAGGGGGAGGGTGAGCAATGTTAAACATGGAGGATAGCTTATGTGCGGGATAATCGGCTATGTGGGGGATCAGAACGCAGTACCTATTTTAATAGATGGCCTGAAGAGGCTTGAGTACAGGGGGTATGACTCTGCGGGTGTTGCTTTTGTCCAGAATGAAAAGATAGTTGTCAAACGCAGTGTAGGGAAATTGAAGAACCTTGAGCTTGTATTGTCAGGGGAAAACCCTGTCAGCAGAATAGGTATCGGACACACCAGATGGGCTACGCATGGCCGCCCTTCAGAAGAGAATGCCCATCCGCACAGGGTTGACAATATTGTGGTTGTCCATAACGGGATTATAGAGAATTATACACAGCTTAAAAAAGAGTTGATGGCAGAAGGCCGCCATTTTGCCTCAGAAACAGATACCGAGGTCATTGCCCACCTGATTGACCGGCATGTCAAGAAAGGGCTTACGTTAGTTCAGGCAGTGCAGGAGGCATTGAAAGAGGTAAAAGGTGCGTATGCTATTGCTGCAATAAGACAGGAAGAACCTGATCAAATTGTCGGTGCAAGAAACGGATGTCCGCTGGTTGCAGGTCTTGCACAGGGAGGTTCCTTCCTTGCCTCTGATATACCGGCAATACTTGGTTATACAAGGGATGTGGTATTTCTGGATGATGAAGAGATTATAATTCTATCTCCTGAGGGGATACAGATAATGGATATTGAAGGTAATCCCATTGAAAAAGAATCCTCTAAAGTGATCTGGAATCCTGTTATGGCGGAAAAGGGCGGCTACAGGCATTTTATGCTGAAAGAGATATATGAACAGCCGAGGGCTATAATGGATACCATCAGGGGGCGGCTCTCCCATGATACCGGAAACATTTATCTTGATGAGATAGGCTTATCAGATGAGGATATTAAGAACCTGAAGAACATGTATATTGTTGCATGCGGCACATCATGGCACGCTGCACTGGTCGGCAAGTTTATGATAGAGGAGATAGCAAGACTTCCGGTTGAAGTGGACGTTGCCTCTGAATTCAGATACCGTGACCCGCTGATTAATGAAAACAGCCTGCTTGTTGCAATCACACAATCCGGTGAGACAGCAGATACACTTGCGGCTATGAGAGAGGCAAAGAGTAAGAAAGGCAAGGCCCTCGTAATATGCAATGTCGTAGGGAGCACTGCCTCAAGAGATTCCGATGGAATCATATACACCCATGCAGGTCCGGAGATAGGTGTTGCTGCTACAAAGACATTTACTGCACAATTGGGTGCACTCTATCTTCTTGCATTACATCTTGGAAGGGTTCGGGGTGTACTTTCACAGGAAAAGTGTAAAGAGTATATTGAGACGTTATCACTCCTGCCGCATATAGTAGAAAAGGTTCTGGAACATGGGGACAAGATAGAAGAGATGGCAAGGGTATATTTTCAGTACAGGGACTTCTTATTTTTAGGAAGAGGCCCGAATTACCCTATTGCACTTGAAGGTGCTCTAAAACTAAAAGAAATATCCTATATACATGCAGAAGGTTATCCTGCCGGCGAGATGAAGCACGGCCCGATAGCACTTATTGATGATAAGATGCCCACAGTTGCCCTGATAACTAAAAACTGCGTTTATGACAAAGTCCTGAGCAATATTATGGAAGTCAAGGCACGCGGAGGCAGGATAATAGCAGTTGCAACAGAAGGCGACCAGGATATTGCAGGAAAGGCAGACAATGTAATCTATATCCCTGAGTTTGACCACCTGTTGACACCAGTGCTGATTTCCATACCATTGCAGCTACTGGCATACCATATAGCAGTGCTCAGGGGTTGTGACGTTGACCAGCCGAGGAACCTGGCAAAGAGTGTGACAGTGGAGTAGTGTAAGAGGTAAGAAGCAAGAAGAGGAAATAAAAAAATCCCCCTTTAGAAAAGGGGGGCTGGGGGGATTTGAAGCGGAGATTTTCACATGATTCCTAACGCATCTTCTCTTTTATAAACTTTCCAAGTTCCTTATCAATCTTGGTGACATGCTGTATCCACCAGTCAGAGAGCAGTTCACTTGTCAGCAGGATTGAGTGAAAGGTTATTCCTGAAGTATCAACGGCCTGCCTGAGTTCATTAAAATCATTTTTGAATTTAAGATGTGCCGTATGGTGAGAAGGATACTCAGGATAATTATACTGCTTTTGAAGTGATTCTTCTGTTTCAAAATGGTTTACTATATAGTTGTCAACAAAAGAGAATAGTTTCATACCTTCTTCTTTGCTCCTGCCGTTATTGCAGGAGTCATATAAGGCATTAATCCTGTTGAATAACTCTCTGTGCTGATTGTCAATTACTTCAACTCCGGTGGCCATACCGGCCGTCCATATTAGTGACATATTATAATCTCCTTGTAATAACTACTGTTTAAATATGTATTACCTATTTGCTCAGTATATCAATAAGCAGGTTTTTTATCTCGTTTATAGGTACCGGTTTTTTCATGTACCTTAGTTTGTTTTTCTTAAAGAAAGAAACCCTCTCTTCATCAGCATTGCCTGTGAAGAAAATAAAACGATCCTTTATATTCGGGAACTTCTCAGACGCCTTGTTGTAAAATTCTATACCATTCATCACCGGCATATCAACATCAGATACAATTGCCGCATAGTAGTTTTCATCTGTCTTCTCCATCGCCTCTTTGCCGTTACATGCCCTGTCAATAACACCTTCATCCTCAAAAAAGGCTGAGAGCAGGTCAACTATCATCTCATCGTCATCCACAACAAGTATCTTCTCCTCCCAAATTGCGGGCAACTTTTTTATATCTTTAAGATACTTACTAAACTCTTTATGTGATTCCAGATACCTTTCTATGTATCTTCTGTGATGGTGCATTTCTACGGCTACCTGAATGAATTCTTTGTGCTGATGTTTTAATGTATTGATTGAGGCTCTTGCAAAAGTCTCCGTGACATCTGGTAAAACCGGCACAAAATTGGATTTTGCAATTTAAAAATCACCTATCGTACAAATTAGATCGTTAAATTACACTTTTTAAGCAATCCAAGCATTTTCAGGGCGTACT
>JACRGV010000031.1 GCA_016212215.1 Nitrospirota bacterium | reverse complement strand
TTTATGGAAAGGCGGGTCCGGCATGATGAAGAAGGCAGCCTAATAAATTCACCCGAAAATCTCTCCGGCGGGGTTTTCTTACCCCGCTGATTTTCATGGCCCTTTGTGAACCCTCGGTTCATGGGAGTTCATCCGAAAATCCTAAGAAATTAAAAATAAAGTGACCTATGTATTCGTAAGGTTTTAATTTTGAATTTTTATCTGCCAATTTGATTTTCATGATCTATGTGATATTTAATTATCTCTACAAAGTGTTTTCAGTGTCTCTTCAAACTTAGGGAAGGATGTATTGATGCATTCTGTATCTTCTATAACAGTCTCACCTTCTGCTGAGAGTCCTGCTATTGCCATTGACATGGCTATGCGATGGTCGCCTAAGCTGGTACATTGTGTCCCAATCAGTTTTCTGCTCCCCTTAATCCACATACCATCATCGTATGTCTCTACATCAACACCGAGTGCTGTAAGACAATCTGCCATTACAGTTATCCTGTCGCTTTCCTTATACCTGAGTTCTGCCGCATCCCTGATAAATGTCTCGCCATCCGCCATTGCCGCCGCTATAGTGATAACAGGTAACTCATCCACACACCGCGGTATAATCTCCCCTTTAATCTCTATCCCATGCAATGCCGCTGACCTGACCCTTAAATCCGCCACCGGTTCTTTACCAAATTCCCGTTGATTATATATTTCAATGGATGCACCCATTTCCTTTAAAATATCTACTATCCCTGTCCTTGTAGGGTTAATACCGACATCTTTAATAACAACGTCAGATCCCTCAAGAATAGAAGCACCGACAAGGAAAAATGCTGCCGCAGAAATATCTCCAGGCACCGTTATGTCATTAGAATAAGGAACCTGACCTCCATCAATCATTATGGTAGCCCCATCTTTCATAAGGTTAATCCCAAAGGACTCCATCATTAATTCCGTGTGGTCCCTTGAAGGTATCCCTTCCACAACAGAGGTTTGACCTTCAGCAAACAAACCTGCAAGCAAAATGGCCGATTTTACCTGTGCACTCGGCACCGGCAATGTGTATGAAATCCCCTGCAATTTACCACCTCTTATTGCGAGTGGTAAATATTCCCCGCCCTTCCTGCCCCAGATATTTGCCCCCATCATCTTCAATGGTCCGATTACCCTTTTCATTGGCCGCCGCCTCAGGGAATTATCGCCGGTAAAGAGTGAAAAAAAGGGTTGACCTGACAGCAGGCCGGTAAGAAGCCTGGCGCTTGTACCGGAATTGCCCATATCCATTACATCAGCAGGTTCAATTAAACCGGCGGGGCCATTGCCATGTATCTCCACGGCATCACCTTCTGCGTCTATCTTCACCCCCATCGCCTCAAAGGCCCGCATAGTCCTGATACAATCATCAGAGGTTAGAAAGTTTGTAACCTTAGTAACACCATTTGCAATTGAACCGAAAATGATTGCCCTGTGAGAGATAGACTTATCCCCCTGTACACTGATTTCACCGCTTAATTTTTTTACAGGTTTTATACGAATTGTTTTCATGCGAAAAGAACCCCATCCCCACCCTAACCCTCCCCTTGAAGGGGAGGGAATTTTGAAACTCCCCCTAACCCTCTCCCTGAGGGAGAGGGGATTTTCATCATCATTTCACTTGAACCCTCGACCACTTGACCCCTGGGACCCTTTTTACAGCTTCTCCCTGACCCCTCTTGCCCTCTCAAACTCCCTGTAAAGGGCATCACCATCTTCTTTCTTAATAAATGTTTTAAGTCTTCCAATAGAATCCTCAAATCTCTCAAGCATATTAATAAGGTTGTCCTTGTTCATAATACAGATATCCCTCCACATCTCCGGATGGCTTGCGGCAATCCTTGTAAAATCCCGGAACCCGCCTGCGGAGTAAGAAATCAATTTATCTTCAGTCTTTTCAAGGTCAAGCAGGGTATTCACAAGTGCGTAGGCTACAAGATGGGGGAGGTGGCTGACAGCAGAAAATATAAGGTCATGTCTTGCAGGGTCCATCTTTATTACATTGCTCCCTGCGGCCTTCCATAAGGATTCGATAGTATCAAGTGCGTCTTTATATGTATTTGATGTTGGGGTAATTATACATTTAGCACCCTGAAATATGTCTTTGGATGCAGCCGCCACGCCTGATTTTTCTTTGCCTGCTATGGGATGGGCACCAATAAAATGTACTGATGGGGGCAATATTCCTTCTATCTCAAGAACAGGCCCCTTTACACTTCCGACATCAGTAACAATGGCGCCAGGCTCAAGATAAGGAGACATCTCCCTTGCCAGTCTTATAAGTGTTGTCACAGGGGTTGCCAGTACAATTATATCCGCCCCTCTGACCGCTTCCTCCAATTTGAAGGTATAACTGTCTATTACATTTAAGGCCAGTGCGTCTTTTAAATTCTGTTCACCCCTGCCGACACCGACTATCTCAGATACAATCCCCTTTTCCCTGCACACCAGCGCAAGAGAGCCTCCTATAAGCCCAACCCCTGCAATAACCATTTTCCTAAAATGGAGTAGAGAGGCCGGTGCAGACGTCATATCTCACGTCCCATTGCACCAGCGATTGCCCTTATCTGCCTCATCATCTCTTTAAATACCGGTATCTTGAGGGACTGCTCTCCATCCGACATAGCCTGCTCAGGGTTAGGGTGTATCTCAACAAGAATACCGTCAGCACCAGCAGCAACACCTGCCCTTGCCATTGGAGTTACAAGGTCCCACTTTCCAACACCATGACTTGGATCCACTATTACCGGCAGGTGCGTCAACTGTTTTAATACAGGGACAGCACTCAAATCCAATGTGTTTCTGGTAGCGGTCTCAAATGTACGAATACCCCTTTCACAGAGGATTACCTTTTGATTGCCCTTTGCCATGATATATTCAGCAGACATCAGGAACTCTTTGATTGTTGCAGAAAGTCCCCTTTTCAGGATAACCGGCTTATCATAACCGCCTATCTCTGTAAGAAGCCTGAAGTTCTGCATATTCCTTGCCCCGATCTGCACTACATCAGTGTACTCATATATCATCTCAATGTCTCTCGGGTCCATAAGTTCGGTAACAACCAGCAACCCTGTCTTTTCCCGTGCCTCTGCAAGTAATTTAAGACCTTCAAGACCAAGCCCCTGGAAGGAATAGGGAGAGGTACGCGGTTTAAAGGCACCGCCCCTTATGAAGCTTATATTTTCATTCTTTATCTCATTTGCAATCTGCAGAAGCATCTCACGGTTCTCAACAGCACATGGCCCTGCAATAACCTGTATCTTCTTACCGCCGAAGCATACCCCGTTTATATCTATAATCGAATCTTCAGGATGAAACTCCCTGCTTGCAAGTTTATAGGGCTTCAATATCGGCACTACCTTCTCTACACCCGGAAAGGCCGCAAGAGGTAGTTCCTGCAGTATCCTCTCATCCCCAATTGCCCCCAGAACAGTCCGCTCCTTACCTGCTGAAACATGGATTGTAAGACCAAGCTCTTCAAGCCGTTCCTTAATATGGGTAATCTGTGCCTCTGTGACATCAGGTCTTAGTACGATTATCATTACTTATTCCCCCTCTTAATTATTCATCTATTATTAACACTTAGTTGTATATATAAGTCATTAGTTAGAAGTAAGACGTTAGAATCGAGATACCAATTTTTTCACTTCTGCCTTATAATTTCTAACATCTTACTTCTTGCCTCTTACTTCTGCCTTCTAACTTCTTACTTCTAACTTCCAATCACTGCTCTTAACGATTCTATAAATCTTCTATTCTCTTCCGGCATGCCTATGGTAACTCTTAGGTTTTCACCGCCAATATGCCTGATTATTACACCCTGTCTCAGCATGGCATCAAATATCCTCTTACCATCTTCACCTGCCTGGAAGTAGATAAAATTTGCCTCTGTCGGTAAATAATTTATACCGAGTGAATCAAACTCTTTGTATAGAAAATACTTGCCCTCGTTATTTATCCTTATGCTCTCTTTAACATGCTGTTCATCTTCAATAGCCGCTAATGCGGCAATTTGGGCAAGGGAGTTTGTATTAAACGGCTGACGTACCCTGTTCAGCATATCTGTAATCTCCGGCTTCATCAATCCATATCCTATGCGAAGCCCTGCAAGCCCATATATCTTAGAGAATGTGCGTAGTATCACAACATTGCGGCCTTCTCTTAACCAGGACAGAGAATCGGGATAATCCGGCGAGACTGCATATTCAGCATAAGCCTCATCAAACACAACAAGGACATCTTCAGGTATCCTGTCCAGAAAATCCATTATCTCCTGTGTACCTACAATAGTGCCTGTCGGATTATTCGGATTCGCTATAAAAACAAGCCTCGTTTTAGCAGTAATGTTTTCTGCTACCTTCGAAAGGTCATAACGTCCGTCCTTCATCGGAACAGCAGTGATATTTCCATTCGCCGCAGTTACAATGAGGCGGTATACAGAAAAGGTGTTCTCTGAAGTAACAGCATTATCACCCGGCGACATGAATGTCCTGATCAGTAGTTCAATTATCTCATTGGAGCCGTTACCGAGCACAACTGACTCAGGCTGTAAATTCCACTTCCTGCTGATTGCACCTCTCAGATAAAATCCGCCGCCGTCAGGATAACGGTGCAGTCTGCTGAGAGATTTTCCTATAGCCTCCAACGCCTTCTTAGACGGCCCAAGCGGATTCTCATTAGATGCAAGCTTTATCGCCTGCTTTATACCCAGCTCCCTCTCCAGCTCCTCCAAAGGCTTCCCAGGAGAATACGGCACAAGATTCTTTATATTCTCACTAACGTATTTAAGCACGTTTATTTCTCTTTCTTGCTTCTAACTTCTTACATCTTGCTTTTATCTATTAGCCTACTCTATGCCTTATTCCCCTACCGGATACGACCCCAGCACCTTCAGAAAAATACACTGAGGCTCAAGCCCCTCCATCGCCTTCTTTATCTTTTCATCCTCTATATGGCCTTCAAGGTCAACAAAGAATACGTAATCCCATGCCTTCTTTCTTGAAGGACGAGACTCGATCTTTGTCAGATTGATGCCGACATCAGTAAACGTCTTTAACACGCCGTAAAGCGCCCCTATCCTGTCTTTGATGGAAAACATGATTGAGGTTTTATCTTTACCGCTCTTAGGCACATAATTCCTTGCTATAACAAGAAAACGGGTATAGTTGTTCGTACGGTCTTCTATGTGACTACTAATAATCTTCAGTCCATACAACTGCGACGCAAGCTCACTCGCAATTGCAGCAGCAGAGGAATCATCCACACACATCTCCGCCGCCCGTGCAGTGCTTGATACCTCAACTACAGGCACACGCGGCAGATTGCGTTCAAGCCATGTTGAACACTGGGCAATAGCCTGCGGGTGGGAATATATGCACTTTATATCCTCTACCACACCGGTTAAAGACAGCAGGTTATGGCTTACCTCCTGAAGTATCTCTGAGGTAATCTTTAGATTTGATTCCACAAACATATCGAGCGTGTGATTCACAACACCCTCAGTTGAGTTTTCAATGGGCACTACACCATAATCAGCCCTTCCGCGTTCAACCTCTGCAAAGGCGTCCTTTATACTATTTACCGGGATATAGTTTGCAAAGAAACCGAACTGCTTCATACAGGCGAGATGGGTAAATGTTGCCTTTGGCCCCAGATAGGCAACCCGTAAAGGCTGTTCCAATGAAAGAGACGCTGACATAATCTCCCTGAAAACAACCCTCAGCGCCTCATTTGGAAAAGGCCCTTTATTCTCCTTCTCAAGCCGTTCGTATACCTCCCTCTCCCTCTGAGGTACATGTACCGCCATCTTCTCCTCTTTTTTTATGCGTCCAATATCAATGGCATAACTCGTCCTCTTATTAAGAAGACTGAGAATCTCAATATCAATCTTGTCTATTTCCTTACGAAGTACCTCAAGTTCTTTCATTTCGGCTATGATAGCCGATTCTATTTCTCTTTGCAAGAACGGGAAAGGGAGATGTGAATGCAAATATCAAATAAGACTCGGATGGAGAGGGAAACGGCCTGTGGTGTTACATGTCTGCGGATGGTAGCGGCCTTTCATGAAGAAGAAATCAGTGCATTAGGATAGAGGCTCCCCTTCCTATACTACGGAACAAAAGAGAAACAGTACTTGAAATATTGCATATGAGAAGCCTATAATTCTGATTGTTAATTAGAACTTATGCGTGCTTATAAATATAGACCCCTAATATAGTGCCTAACAAGGTAAGGAGGTTTGCCCTTAGTGTGAACCCGATAGTAAACGAGATAATTCTTAGGTCAAAGGTTATGGGAGGACTTATCCCAATAAAGAACCCTTCGGTAAATGCGTTCCTTAAGAACCCCTCCGGAGAGATTGACCTTAGTATTTCACCAAGGACACCTCCTAAGAGGGTTCCGATAAAGATAAACAGGATTAAAAACCAAAAGTTCTTTTTTAAGACCGCCATACAGGCAACATACTACATAAAAAATAAAACAAGTTCAAGAGGTAAGCAGATATTATGCAAAAAGTGTCAGGTATTTTAATGAAACTCCTCAGGCAATACGGGCTTGAAGGAAAGATAATAGAATATACTATAGCGGATAAGTGGGAAGAGATAACCGGCAAAATAATCGCATCACATACTTACCCTGCCGGACTCCATCATAATAGGCTCTATGTTATTGTGGACAGCTCCGCATGGATGCAGGAGTTGAGCTTTTACAAGAATGACCTGATAGAAAAGGTTAACAACCATTTCGGTAAAAAGATTGTCAATGACATATATTTAAAAACCGGTCAGATGTAAACTATTTGTTTGTTTTTAATATGCTTATATACGGCAGGTTCCTATATTTCTGATTGTAATCCAGCCCATAACCTACTACAAATTCCTCAGGAATCTCAAATCCCTTATAAGCCACAGGCAAATCAACAATCCTTAAAGCCGGTCTGTCCAATAAAACAGCTACTTTAAGGGAAGAAGGGTTCCTTGCCTTGAGAATCCTGAGCAGATAACCAAGTGTAAAACCTGTATCTATAATATCTTCAACAACCAGGACTTCACGGTTTGTTATATCAATATCAAGGTCTTTTAATATCCGAACTGCCCCTGCCTCGCTCCTCTCTGCATAAGAGGATATAGACAAAAAGTCCACACAAACAGGTAAACTAATAGCCCTGATAAGGTCAGAGACGAATACAACAGCCCCTTTTAAAACGCATACTATAACCAGCTCCTTTCCTTCATAATCTTTTGAAATCATTTTTCCGATTTCCTGAATCCTTCTCTTTATATCATCCTCTGAAATTATAATGTTTCCAATATGTTCCATAAATCTCCTATCTTTTTTTAAATTTACTTGACATTGGTAAATTGCGGTGGTAACGTAAAAATACCCTGAGGAGTAAGAATAAAAGATCGTCTTGTGGGACCCCGCGGAGGTGATCAAAGGGAAGCCCGAAGAGGCGTAAATAATCAAATAAGTTAGCAAGCTGTAAGTAGTCAGAAGTTAGCTTATAAGATTTGCCCTCTTGGACATAACAATTCTGAAACTCAGGGTATTTTTTTGTCATCCTCCAATCCCATACTTATTTAAAAGCTGTTTATAGTCCTTACCGTAAAATAATTTTAAATTAATATCAGGATAAAGCTCTTTAAGGAGTCTTACTTTTCTGTTTTTCTTTGTCACGAGACTTTGTTTCATGGTTGTAAGTTCTATAAATAAATCAAGGTCTTTAAGATAAAAATCAGGGGTAAAGCTCTCAACTACCCTGCCTGCATCATCCCATTTTATAGGAAAAGTCCGTGGCTCATAATCCCATTCAATCTGATAGAAATCTAATATATGGGCAAATTCCTCTTCACTTGGATGGGCAAACGAAATCTCCTTTTCTTCTTTTAAATCATTCAGGTCTTCGAATTCATCGGAAAGCCCCCTGACAGCACAAGCCTCCTCTAAAAGGTTTACCATCCTCTTTAACTCAGGAAGCATGGAGGTTGGGATCTTGATGCATTGCCCGGTAGGTAATGATTCACCAGCATTTGTTTTTGTATGAAGCCGGATATCTATGGCCTGCTGGTCTTTACCTTCTACGATACTTACGACTATCTCTTCGCCTGTGCTTATGTCAAATCTGCTTATGAGATTCAGTTTATTGTTCTCCTAAAATCTACCTGCTAATCTCTTTAACTTCTGCCTGCTTGCTTATCCCGGCGTCATCGCCTTTACTGCTAACCACCTTTTCTAATTTAACCTTAGAAATCCGTTTCCCCTCAATATCAACAATCGTCAATTTATAATTACCGTATTTCACAATCTCACCGCCACGGGGCATCCTCTGAAGCAGAGATAATACAAGTCCTGCAAGGGTTTCATATTCCTCTGATTCTTCCAGTGCCAGATGGTGAAGGTCAATAAGATCCCTAAGGGGTAAGGAGGCATCAATAACCATTGAACCGTCTTTGAGAATCTTTACAGGCCTGTCCTCAAAATCATATTCATCCTCAATCTCCCCTACAATTTCCTCAATGATGTCCTCCATTGTTACAAGCCCCTCTACACCACCATACTCATTTATAACAATAGCCAGATGCATACGCCGTCTTTGTAATTCCCTCAACAGGGTGTCAATCTTTTTCGTCTCTGGAATAAAATACACGGGTCTTATAATGTCTTTCAGTTTGACATCCTGTTTTTTAATCCTTATCTCAAGAAGGTCTTTTTCATATAAGATACCCCGGATATCATCTAATGAGCCATCATAAACAGGGTATCTTGAAAAACCGCAATCAACTACAACCTCCAATACCTTTTCAATTGGTGTATCTATAGCGATTGCCTTTATCTTGGGACGAGGTATCATTATCTCCTTTACAGTTGTAGTAACAAACTCAAACACACTATGTATCAATTCCTGTTCAGACTTTTCAAATATCCCCTTTTCCCTCCCTTCACTAAGCATAATCTTTATCTCTTCTTCAGTTACAAATGTACCCTCAGCAGGCGGCATTTTTCCAAACGGTTTGAGAAAAAGACTGCTTGATTTTGTAAGAAGTTTAACAGGTAAAAAGGTCAGTCTTGACAGGATTTGAAGCGGCCGACCCACAAAGAGTGCAATAGGTTCAGAAAATCTAATAGCGAGTGATTTCGGGACAAGCTCTCCAAGTATTAGAGTAAGGTATGATGTTATCAGCACCACAATGCCGATAGCAATCGGTGAACTACCCTTCTGGATGAAACCAACAGGTATTTCTTGCAGAACCGGTTTCAATGCCTCAATTGCTGCAGCACCGCTTATAGCACCTGCCAGCATCCCCACTATTGTTATACCTACCTGAACAGTAGCAAGAAATGTATCCGGCTCGTTCTGGAGCTTATGAACTATCTCTGCACTCTTATCCCCCCGCTCCATAAGGTGCTTAATCCTGCTCTTCCTTGAAGATATAATGGCAATCTCCGCCCCTGCAAAAAAGCCATTCACAAGGATAAGAACAAGTATTAAAACTATCTCGAACCAAAAACCAGTCATGGCAATATTATTCCACAGAAGCTAATGTTATGCAAACAAACTCAAAACAAGAAAAATTTAAAACAGAAAAATAAGTTGACATTTCAACTGATTAAGTTATAATCTCCCTTTTGCAAAGGAGGAGTTATGTCAGTAACATATAGACCACATAACCTGAGCAGGAAACGGTCGCATGGATTCAGGCTTAGGATGAAAACAAAGAATGGCAGGAAGGTACTTGCCAGAAGAAGGGCTAAAGGACGGGCAAGACTGACAGTTTAAGTCCTTATTATTAAGAAGGGCTTTATAATATGGTCAGTTAGTGAAAAATACAAAATACAATATCCGTAAGGGTTGGGAATACCGTTTTATCTACAGGAATGGACGCAGGAAGTCCAACCGTTATTTTGTCCTTTACTACATAAAAACCAATCTCGGCTACAGTCGCTTTGGGATCTCAGCAAGTAAAAAGCTTGGTAATGCTGTGAAACGTAATAGGGTCAAGAGGTTAATCAGGGAAATTGTAAGACTGAGAGACGATATAAAAGGTATGAGTATGGATATTGTTATTGTTGCCCGTGACGGGATGCTTGGGATAAATTTTAAAGAGGCAAACGAGGCATTCGGCAGTTTAATAAAGTATGTGAGAGATTAGTTATGAATTTAAAAAAACTCTTCATCTTCTTTATTTCCGTGTACCAGAAATGCTTCTCTATTTTAAAACCGCCTTCGTGCAGGTTTTACCCCACCTGTTCCCAGTATTCGATTGATGCAATAGAAAAACATGGATCCATCAGAGGGATTGTTAAGGCTGTCTTCAGATTACTGAGATGTCATCCTTTTCATCCCGGTGGTTTTGACCCCGTAAAATAAACCAGTAAAATGAAATTGACAAGGTAGAAATATCATAATGGAAGGTATGGAGAAAAGAATATTCCTTGCAATCGTGTTGTCAGTAGTAATACTGGTTGCATATCAATACCTTGTACCGGCCCCACCACCGCCAAAACCCCAGCAAACAGAACAGCCTTTTCAGAAGCCGGAAGAGACTACAACGACTGTTTCACCAGCAGAGGCATTATCCCCTGCCGGTAAAACAGCAGGAGAAGAAAAGACCATCACAGTTGAGACTGACCTATATAAGGCTGTCTTCACCAACCGCGGCGGCGTAATCAGGCATTGGGAATTAAAACAATACTGGTTAGATTTAAAAAAGCAGAACAAAGTAGTCTTATTTGATCCTGGTAATAAGGTGATTGGATCATATCCGATGGCGGTTAACCTGAATGATGCAGTATTAAATAATATTATCAAAAACGGCCTGTTCAGTATTGAAGGCAGTGATGTAACCCTGAACAGTAAAAATCCAAAATCTACTCTTAGTTTTACTTATGTTGACCCTCAAAGCGGCAAAGGCATTAAAAAGACCTTTACGTTCAACAATGATTCTTACCATATTGATGCAGAAATTACCCCAATAAATGTTACAGGGAATTATTCAATTTCAACCGGCTCTAACTTTGGAATAACTGAATGGGGTGAGGCACGAATGGTAGGTTTTGTCGGCCCATCCACACAGGTTGGTACAAAGGTTGTTAAAGATAAGGTAGCAAAAATAAAGGGGACCGCCACACATGAGGGAGAAATAAAATGGACATCCGTACAGGATAAGTATTTTATATCAGCCCTTATACCAAAGGATAAAGTAAACAAGGTAGTTGTTAATAAGCTTTCAGACAAGGACGTCTGGAGTGAGATGGTGGTTCCGGAAGGTAAGAGGGCCTCCTTAACTATATATGCCGGACCAAAGGAATTCAAACGATTAAAGGCGCTTGGCGTCGGCCTTGATAACAGTATTTCTTTTGGGTGGTTCATCGTTTGGGAATTATCCCCAATAAGCTGGATGGCAAGGGGCCTGTTTTCTATTCTCCAATTCTTCTTCAACATAAGTCACAACTATGGCATTGCAATTATATTTCTTACTGCAATTGTGAGGGTTGTATTTACCCCTCTAACCTATAAAAGCTTTAAATCAATGAAGGGGATGCAGAAGCTTCAGCCTGAACTGCAAAAACTTCAGAAGAAATACAAAGACAACAGGGCTGAGCTAAACAAAGCAATGATGGAGTTGTACAAAAACCATAAGGTAAACCCGCTCGGCGGATGCCTGCCTATGGTATTACAATTACCGGTATTCATCGGACTGTACAACCTCCTCGCTAATACCATAGAGTTAAGGCACTCTCCTTTCTTTTTATGGGTAAATGACCTATCTGTAAAAGACCCGTATTATGTTATGCCGATTATTATGGGTATTACAATGCTTATACAGCAGAAGATGACCCCGACAACAGTTGATCCGACTCAACAAAAGATGATGCTGATTATGCCTGTAATCTTCACATTCTTCTTCCTAAATTTCCCTTCAGGATTGGTACTATACTGGATGGTAAACAACCTCCTCACAATAGGCCAGCAACATGTTACTATGAAGTATTTTACAAAATGATTAGGTGACAGAAAATTTAACACCTCCTTGCCTTTCATATCTTTATGAAAAATAAGGGAAATATCTGAAATATCCCTTAAATAACCCCTCTCCACTTTCAGCAAGTGACAGAAAATTTAACACTATTATTTACAACAATATTATATTGTTTATTAAAAACCAATAAAATCAACGAGTTATATATGCTATAAATTCAGGCATAAAATATGCTTCTTTTTGAATACAGGTGGGTATGCAATAATTTTGACCCAAAACAACACTTATCCAAACACATTCGTCAACTAGAAAAATCAACTAAGACCAACATTCGTCATACTTGCCTAATAATAGATGTTGACTATAACACTATAAGATAGAAGGGGGGTGAATGCTCATTTATCTTAAACCAGTATTTTAGGTAATTCGTTTGATGCAGTTATTATCAAAAGGTTTGAAAAATGGAGGGTATCAATATGTGTAAGAAAATAAAATTTAATTTCCTTATAATACCAATTGCAGCTGTGTTTACAACTATCCTATTAATATTTGGAAATGCTGCTGCAGTAACTATTACAGTGACAGACGCTACCCCAACTTACACTGCAACTAAGCCGACTTGTAAGGCAGGTACTTATGTAGATTGCAAAAGTACAGCACACTTAAACACTTCATCTCTTTCCGGTACTGATGCTGAATTTAAAAAGTCTTTTGATGCGTGGAATGCTACAAACGCCGCAGGCAGTAAGTGGACTCTGGCTAACGGCGGGGCTTTGCCTGGTGGGGCTTTAAATGTCAGTACCTTTGACGCTATAGCGCTTGATAGTGTAGGCGGACTCGAGATCCAGGTGGACTGGACTTACAGCGGGGCAGATAAGGGTGATTATAAATGGTCTCAGGGACTGTATGACAATTACCTGCTGGATGGATCTATTGTGACCCCCTTCTATGAAATGGATGTGATAGCAGCCGGATGCGATAACACAATTCTCTTAAAACAATGCCCGCCGCTATACCCTTATCAATATGGAGATCGTCATTTTTATGATAAACCTATGGCCCCTTGGCCCAATTCATTTTTTGAAGCACGGGCATTTATATCAAAAGCCGACTTCACTGCACGAAAACTGACAATCTACGAAGGTGTAAATTATGGTTTCCGTTTGAGTGTCCCGGAGTCCGACACATTGGTTCTGTTGATATTCGGATTTCTGGGTCTAACATTAATCGGTATAAGGGTTAGGCGCTATTCTTAATAATAAGAAGGGGAGAGTAGCACATATGGGCGCAAATCTTAATACCGGATGGAACTCTATAGGACGCTGGGTGATATACCCGGCGTTAATTTTTTGTACCTTACAATTGGTTCAAGCCCAGGACTTTGCCCAACCAAGCAACGGGAATCATACCATGAAATTGGCTTTACTAACAAATGTAGAAATGAACAAGGCAACTTACTACGAGGGTGAAAAAATTAAAATGATTTGGTCCCTCATAAACAAAGGCAGTAAAGATGTGTTTATTGTTTCTCATTATGCCACCTACAGCCAGCGCCGTCATTTTGACCATCTTGAACTGAGAGTCCAAAGACAACAGGATAATAAGAAATGGGAACTTTCGCTGTCTGGTCCGCGCAAAGCTGCGGCCAGAATTGTATGTCGTTTACTTCCAGGCGAAACCCTCAGACATGAGATTGACGTGAGTTATTGGCTTTCTTTGCAAGGTATTAATCTTGGAACAGGAACTTACGGGTTATCGGCTGTTTACAATATTGCACCTGACGAAGCCAAAGGGCTAACAGAGTGGGCAAAATGTAGTGATATAAATCCTTCGGATAGTGGTGATGAACCGCACCTTCTTCAAGGTAAATCTCAAGTGCTATGGCATGGTTCTATAATATCAAACATGGCAACTTTTATGGTTTCAAAAAAGTAATTTGTGACATATTTAGATTGGACTTTCATAAAAGATACTTAGGGATTGCACTATTTAAAAGAAAACATAAAAACTTGAAATAAGATTTGTTATTCGCAAGAATTTTATAATTTTTTGGTTTTTTCTGTTAAGAAAATCAGGGCTTCTTCATAAGCCTCATAAGCCGGTTGGCCGAACAGTACGAATCTTACAAGTGTAATCTCGCCGTGTTCTTTCAGGAAGGCTATTACTGTCCTGATTGCGATTCGTGCTGCTTCTTCTAATGGATAACTGTATGCGCCGGTGCTTATTGACGGAAATGCTATGCTGCCGACGCCCTTTTGGAGGGCAAGTGTGAGGCAGTTTCTGTAGGCGCTGGCAAGAAGTTCTGCCTCCCCTTTACTGCCGCCGTGATATACAGGCCCTACGGCATGGATAACATATCTTGCTTGCAGGCGCCCGCCTGTAGTAACCACAGCCCCGCCTGTTGGACAGCCGCCTATTTTTCTGCACTCTTCCATAATCTGCAGGCCGCCTGCCCTATGAATCGCACCATCAACCCCTCCTCCGCCTCGTAGGCCGGAATTGGCAGCGTTTACTATTATCTCAGTGTCCTGTTGAGTGATATCACCTACTACTAATTCTAAAATGGATTTGTTAATTTGCACCTTCATAATTCACCCCCTTGACATGAATAAGCATATAGAATATAACCTATCCAATAAGAATAATAAAGCAATATATGTAAAGGGTTCAAGTGGAACAGTTCATAATAATTCTAATAACAGCCTCCTCAATTGCCGAAGGTGAGAAGATTGCTGAATCCCTTGTAACTAATCATCTTGCTGCATGTGCCAATATTGTCCCCTCATTTACATCAATCTTTTTCTGGCAAGGTAAAACAGAAAAGGCATCAGAAGTCCTGTTGATAGTAAAGAGCAGACATGCTCTACTCGACAAAATAACAGAGCATGTTAAGAAAATCCATAGTTATGCAATTCCCGAGATCATAGCCCTCCCTTTGATTGGCGGATCCGAAGATTATCTGAAATGGGTAGAAGAAAACACAACCTCTTAACAATATATCATTCGCTATTTGAACGATTCGGGCCTCAGCACTGGTGGCCTGGCGAAACCCCATTTGAGGTAATAATCGGCGCCATCCTTACTCAGAACACCTCATGGACAAATGTTGAGAAGGCCATATCCTCATTGAAAGCCTCAGGCAATTTTTCTCCGGACAAACTATTTGAATTACCGGCAGATGCCCTTGCAGGTTTAATCAGGTCATCAGGATATTTTAATATAAAGGCAAAGCGTCTTAAAAACTTCCTAAGTTTTCTGTTTGCGGAATACGAAGGTAGTATTGATAAATTATTAAAGGAAGAATGTTCCATATTAAGACATAAGCTCCTTAATGTAAACGGCCTTGGACCGGAGACAGTGGACTCCATACTTTTGTTTGCCGCCGGATACCCGGTATTTGTTGTGGATGCATATACGAGACGGATATTTTCAAGACACGGTTATGAAATTATGGAGGACGGTTATCATAATATTCAATCATTATTTATGGAGAATATCCGAAAAGACCCTGTGCTTTACAACGAATATCACGCACTAATAGTGAGGGTCGGCAAATATTTATGTAAAAAGAAGCCTCTCTGCAACGTATGCCCTCTTGAATACGATTTGCAGAAAAAATCCAAAAATGCTATAAAGGATGATAAAAATAAGGCCCCCTCACCCGGACCCTCTCCCGCCAGGGGAGAGGGATGCTAAGTTTTTCCCCCTCCCTTGACGGGAGGGGGTTAGGGGGAGGGTGAGCTATGGTGATTTTCGGATGAACCCTCATGAGCCTTCGGCTC
Organism: Nitrospirota bacterium; assembly: GCA_016212215.1. Lineage (NCBI taxonomy): Bacteria > Pseudomonadati > Nitrospirota > Nitrospirota bacterium. Next base: position 124 of record JACRGV010000031.1, on the reverse strand, counting down.
ACAAAGGTACATGAAAATGAGGCTCAGGATGAAACAACCCCACCCTCACCCGGACCCTCTCCCTGAGGGAGAGGGTGCTTAGTTTTTATCCCCTCCCCTTCAAGGGGAGGGTTAGGGTGGGGAT
>JACRGV010000030.1 GCA_016212215.1 Nitrospirota bacterium | reverse complement strand
TTCCCGCCAGAATACTTAACTACCAAAATGCAATTGTAGAATGTATTAACAATGCCATCCCTCCCTTTTGTTCAAGGACATGATAGCAAATTTAATGCATTTTATAAAACAGGACGCCTTTTTGATCAAACGCTGCAGAAGATAAATTGATCTTACTGACCTGCAATACCGTAAATCACGGCTCGCAGTCCTTGAAACATTTCACCCCCCCGCTGGTACTTCCTGGTGCAATCTAACGACAAAGCTCACCGGCGGCTATGGAGTGCAGCGGAATAGCCGTCCGGTGGAACGTCTTGTTAGCAATTCCTATTTTTAGAAATAACATTGTCGATTATTTGCTTACCAGATAAATGTTTTACTCTATTTTCTTTGATAGCGTTAACTACCTTTCTGATCGGCTTTAGTATTCCTTTCCCTCTAAACAAATACTCAAACCAGCCTTTTGTTTTTAGCCTTGCTTTTATAGCATCTATAGATGAAGGGTTTGGTAGTTCTATGGATGTGGGAATATTTTTTGCTCTAAACAGTATTTTTAGATTTGATGTTGTGTCCACCTTTACTACATCAAAGTACTGAGAAGCGCATGAAATTAACGTATCAACGCTATAATAAAATATGTGAGCCTTAAAGTAGATATTGTGAGGAGATGCATCAATTGTTTCGATCCAAGGTACTTCCACAAATAGAACCCCATTTTTATTAAGCAGATGATAGAATTTCTCGAATGTTCTTACCGGGAAAGGCAAATGCTCTAGTACGTGGAAGACAGTAATTACATCGAACTTCCCGTCAATGTCTTCAATTTCTCCTGTCACGACATTACATCCGTATTCATTCTTGGCATACTCAGAGTAGCCTATACTTGGCTCAATTCCTTCTGATTCAAATCCCATTTTCCCAGACAAATAGGTAAACTCCCCCCCCCGCACCAACATCAAGAAGACATCCTTTTGTAATATTTGACTTGCACAGAAATTCGATTCTCTGCAAAGCCGTAATTGCTGCACGAAAAACATGTTTCAGTTTTGGTGAATATGATTTTTTATAATCAACTCGATAGTAGTACGAGTAGTATGCTCTCAACTCGTCTGCCGTTGGGATAGGATTTTGCTGTATTAAGCCGCACTTATTACATAAAGACACAAGTAATTTATCTGACGATTTTGCATCTACTTCAGAAACAGTTTCAAACTCTTCATTTTGACATAGTGCACATTGCATATTTTTCCCTTTGTATTGTTAACTATGTTTATATGGATATGTATAAGACCCTAAAAATCTTTGAACGTTATCTGAATAAAAATGCTACGCAGTCATTAATCCTGCATCTCTCTGTTTTCTCAATATCTCATCAGTTAGATGGTCTATTGCCTGAAAATCTGTTTCTCATAGATGTCCCTTTACTAATACAGGTTCAAACATCTCAAGTTTCAATGAACTCAGCATAGCGGTTATCTGTTCTACCATCTTTCCAGCCTATCCATAAGACCCTATTATGGCGCCGAATTTTAATTTTGGCCTGATGGTATTTACAAGAGAGACTGCATATGCAACCTCCGGATGAGCACCCAAGGACGGCAGGAGATGCGATGACACTGGTAGCAGGGTCTATAAGGAAGATGGCCGGTTCTCCCACGTCTGCACCCATTAGATTAAAAGGTTTCACATGAATTCCTCTTTCCATTAATGAATTAAACCTCCTGTCCCGTCTATTTCCTCAACCCCTGCAAAAGCCTGCCGAAGGCGCTCACGGCCTTGCTGATGGTATCTTCATCCGGCACGGGTATTTTAAAGTAGCCTTTGCCTGTGTCTTTGTCTTTTTCAATAAAGGAGGACAGTGCCGGCTTTAGTGAATTGCCCTCTGAGATAGCTTGGCTCAATTTCTCTAAGAATGATATGCCGGTCTTAAATAGATCATTAAGGTCTGCTTCTAAAGAGGGGGAATCGGCAAGTTCCTCTTTTAAAAAGGGGGATATAGGGGGATTTTCATGCCCCTTGTTAGGTTGAGGGGTTACAGGCGCTTCAACAGATAAAGGTTCCTGAGTCTGCTCTACAGGCTCTACCATCTTTGCCACGCTGTTCATAAACTGCTTCAGCTTCCCTTCGCCCATGAATACGATGTTCTCTCCGTTATCGAGCACCCCTTCGAATACGGATTTCTTAAAGCTCAGGAGTCCCAACAGGTTTTCTTCAATAGTCCCCCTCGAGATAAAATTAATGACGTTCACCGGCTTATGCTGTCCCAGGCGGTGTATGCGGCCTATGCGCTGCTCCAGTACGGCGGGGTTCCAGGGGATGTCCAGATTAACGAGTACGGAGGCGCTCTGGAGGTTCAAACCCACCCCGCCTGCATCGGTTGATAAAAAGACCAGGCAATCTTTATCCTCCCTGAAGTTTGTCAATAAATCCTTGCGCTTGATACTGGGCACACCTCCATGAAGATACTGATAGCCAACCTTCAG
>JACRGV010000029.1 GCA_016212215.1 Nitrospirota bacterium | reverse complement strand
TTTCATGCCCCTTTGTGAACCCTCGGTTCATGGGAGTTCATCCGAAAATGACCCCAAGTAAGCAGTAAGCGGTAAGCAGTTAGCAGATAAAGACTGCCTTTCCTGTTTACTGCTCACTGCTTACTGTTTACTATTTTCATTGCCCTTTGTGAGCGCCCCGCTCATGAGCAGGGCATCTGCAATGGTTTACCATTCCTGACTTTTACGCATCTTTTGATATTCCAGGTGATCCGTTAAGTCATCCACTATCTTCCCCCAGTCTTCAATACTGAGGTTTTCAGGACGTACAGAGAAGTCTATGCCTGCATTACCGAGTATTTCCTCAAGACTCTCCTTTTTAAAACCAGCCATTGCAAGTGAATTTAAAAGGGTCTTCCTCCTGTGAGAGAATGCAGATTTGATAATGGCCCAGAACAGGTTTTCATTACTGACCCTCACTGCCGGATACTTTCTTGGAACAATCTTCACTACTGCTGAATCTACCTTTGGAGAGGGGAAAAAGGCGTCCCGTGGTATCTCCAATTCTATTGATGGAATTGCATTGTACTGTACGGCTATTGATAATATGCCCCAATCCTTACAGTTCGGTGATGCGACTATCCTGTTCGCCAGCTCCTTTTGAAGCATAATGGTCATGTCAATAATCTTATTTTGGGATTCCATGAGCTTAAAGATGATAGGCGTGGAGATATAATAAGGGATGTTTGCGACTATCTTAAACCTTGATTCAATGGTCTCAAACCTAAATTTCAATACATCTTCTTCAAGCACAGTCAGGTTAGGATATGACTGTGCCTTTTCCTCCAGATATTCATAAAGCTCATGGTCTATTTCCAAAGCAAGGACTTTCATGGCCTTCTCTGCAAGGCGGAATGTCAGCGCACCCTTACCCGGGCCTATTTCAATAACCCTGTCATCTTTAGTGATATTTGCAACCTCTACTATCTTCTCAATCAACAGCTCATCCTTCAAGAAGTTCTGGCCGAGGTGTTTTTTTGGGGCTGTTGATTTATTAGGCATGTGTATACCCCACCATCTCTACAGCAAGTTTGATAGCCTCTATCAAGCTCCTCGGGTCTGCACAATTTTTTCCTGAAATGTCATAAGCAGTCCCATGGTCTACTGAGGTACGTATAAACGGAAGTCCAATCGTAACATTTACTGCCTTGCCGAATGCAAGGAGTTTAATCGGGATTAAACCCTGGTCGTGATACATGGCGACTACAATATCATAATAGCCTTCCTTTGTCTTATAAAAAAGTGTGTCGGCAGGCATCGGGTCGCTTACATTCATACCCTCACCGCGCGCATCAAGTATTGCCGGCATTATCTCATCCCATTCTTCTGTGCCGAATAATCTCCCTTCCCCTGCATGTGGATTGAGTGCGGCTACTGCGATTCTTGGGGCATGATTATCAAAATAACCCATAGCCTTGTGTGCAAGCCGGATTGTTCTGAGGACACTCCCTTTCCTAATATGCACCGGAATATTATTTAAAGCGATATGTGATGTGACAAGAATAACCTTAAGCCCCCCTCCTACCATCATCAGACCGAAGTCTTTTGTCCCTGAAAGTTCTGCCAGCATTTCGGTGTGACCAGGATATGAGAACCCTGCAGCATTGATTACCTCTTTGTTTATTGGGGCAGTTGTTATTGCATTAATCTTTTTTGACATAGCAAGTTCTGCCGCCTTCTTTATATATTCTACTGCCGCAGTCCCGCATACCTTGCTTGGGATGCCTGATTGCAGGCCGTCGGCATCAACATTATTAAGGTCAAGAATATTAATAACCTTTCTGCCGGGGAAATGCCCGCTTACATCATCTACTGTATTAATCTCCCCTGAAAGTTTACAATTTTTAAGTGTTTTGTTTATGACCGATGCGTCGCCGATTACAACAGGGCGGCAAATTTTGTGGACATCGGATTCAAGAAGAGTTTTTACAATAATTTCGGGGCCTATTCCTGCAGGGTCCCCCATTGTGATACCAATCACCGGACTTTTAGCCATGTTCTTGTTTCTCCTTCCTTGAGTTTTGTTTATAGCAGCCATCTATGCAGCCCCCCTCTTTTCCTCCGGTTCCACATGCACAACTACCTCAGTGACGGTTGTAAACTCTTCTTTGATTCTGTCCTCCACCTTGTGAGCCAGGTCGTGGGCATCTTCTATTTTTAGATCCGAAGGTACGTGAAGTCTTAAATCAACATACACATCAGTAGCAGACCCGCGCGTCCTTATATCATGACATTCGTTTACACCATTAACTCCTAATGCAACTTTCCTTATTGCCGAAGGGCTGATCCTTGAGTAATCACTCAGCACCTTAGTCGCCTCAGACAGGATTTCGTAACCGGTCCTGCCGATCAGCAGGGCTATAACAAACGCTGCTATCGGGTCTATCATGGGGACACCGGCATATACAGCGGCAAGGCTGACTAATACGGAGACTGATGCGAAAATATCACTCTTAGTGTGTAGTGAATCTGCAATCAGAATATCGCTTCTTAACTCTTTACCTTTTCTATTTTCATACATCATAACATATAAATTGACCCCGATAGTAACAATCATTACAACGAAACTGAATAATTTTACATCAGGTACACTATGAAGTCTGAATCGTAGATAGGCATCCCTCAACACACCGTAACATGCCAGAAACAAAAATATAGATATTACAAGTGAGGCAAGGGTTTCATATTTTTTATGACCGTAGGGATGACTCTTATCAGGCGGATGGTACGCAAGCCATATCCCGACAAGCCCGACAATATTTGATGTACCATCAAATAACGAATGATACCCATCCGCCGTCATACTGAGTGACTGAGTATATTTCCCATACGACAACTTAGCCACAGCCACAGCCACATTAAGAAAGAGAGTATATACCAGTACCTTTCTCACATTGGCATAAGAATTCATAGGGCCTATTATAGTCTACAGAAAAATTAAAGGCAATATATGGAACATCCTTATGGATGATGAAAATAAGGCACACTCACCCGGACCCTTCCGCCAGGGGAGAGGAAGGCTAACGTTTATTCCCTCCCCTTCAAGGGGAGGGTTAGGGTGGGGATGGGGTTTATTCCCATGTAAAAACATTAATATGCCTCATAAGCCTCATACGCAATTGTTAAAAATTCTCCTAATTGTTGAGGAGTTATAACAGCGCCCCTTGTAAAATCATACATCCTGACATTGACATCAATGACCTTTTTTATCTGCTCATCTAAATACTCTTCACCATAACCCCAACCCAAACCGCTTCCGGCATGAAAAGTAATCTGATAAAAGTCGGCACCATTCTTATCTAATGCCCTGCCCATCGAGAGTGTAGGTGGGAGACCTGCGAAGCGGCTGTTGCCCAGTATAGCAATGACTACCTTGAAATCATTTTCCCCGGATAATGACAGATAAAACTCCCTTTCAAGCATCCATCCATCCATCTGTAGAACAACTCAATTTCCCTCTAAAGAATAGAAAGCGTTTATCTAACAACATAAATGTTAATGACCTTGATAAATTAACATTATGTTCAAGCTCTGTTTCCGGGATTCCCTCAGGTAAATAGGCATAGTCACTTGCCTCAAGACTGTTATGGATAACCGGCCAGAACCTTTTTAAAAGAAGACCATCCAGATATTTCTTAACATCCGGCTTCTCAAGGATTACCAGATCGCTTGGTGTATTTGCCTTCTTAGCTGCCTTTATTATCCAATTCTGTTCCATGTAGCTTCCTCTGTTTATCTTGTACTCTTTCCTTATGGTCTCCCTAAAGGAAGTAAGAGTGCTTATAATTTCTTCTATGTTTTTTTGCGTTTTCATACTTTTGTCACTAATAAATTAACCTGTCCAGGAATTTTATATCCACCTTGATCTATGTTTCCTCCTTCAGTATCAACTCTATTTTTTCCTTAAGCTTTGGTAAATCCTTTTCAACTGTTCGCCAGACTTTCTTTATATTAACACCAAAGTAATGGTGTATTAGTTTATCCGAAAATCACCTCCGGCGGGGTAAGAAAACCCCGCCTATCCCTATCTACGAGGATAGGCGGGACTTTCTTGTCCCGCTGATTTTCATGGCCCTTTGTGAACCCTCGGTTCATGGAAGTTTATCCGAAAATCACCATAGCTCACCCTCCCCCTACCCCCCTCCCGTCAAGGGAGGGGGAATAAAACCATGGACCCTCTCCCCCAGGCGGGAGAGCTGCAATTAAATTCCTACCAAATCCCTCCCCCCCCTCTTTTGCGGGGGGAGGCAGGAGGGAGGATCCGGGTGAGGGGGCCTCATTTTCATCATCCTTTGTGAGCCCGCGGCTCATGCGCGTTCATCCCTCATTGTAGATAACCTTTAAGTCGTCCATTATGTATTTCTTTATATAAGGACTGATTGAATCCTCTGTTAATAGATCCACTTTGATCTGGAACTCTTCAGACAACTCCTGTTCTATTCCAACGAAATCTAATAAACTTATTTCATCATCAACCTCTTCAGAAAACCGTATTAATAAATCGAGGTCGCTTTTTTCAGAATAGTCTCCCCTTGCATAAGAACCAAATATGGCAAGGTAATTAATTTTATGTCTCCTGCATATCTCAATAAGTTTCTGTATGTCTATGGTCTTTTTTACTCCCATCTCATAACAACCTTTCCTGTGCTGTCCCCTTTTTTCATATCCTCTCTGAGCCTCTCCCTTCCTGCACGGAAGCCGTCGAGGAGTTTTTTCTCTTTACTCTCATTGGGCAGGGGCTTAAGAAAACAAATCATCCTCTACCAATTTCATGTACCTATTTACATAAAACATTTCAGGTTCATGTTTGCCTGCTCAACTGTCTCTTCTCCTTGTAACTCTGCTTTCATACGTATAATGCCTCTTTTAAAATCCTTTCCACAATATACCGAACAATCTCTACCCTTTTAAGCTTAGGATGGGGCTGATATTTTATTGGAGAGACTGTAGCAAAAAACAAAGGAAAAGTCATCATAAAAAGGAGCCCCATTTTGTAATTATTGACATACATAACTAAAGCTAATAGAATTCCTTGCTACTATGGCAAAAAGAATCGGGATAATTTCAAAACCAAGAAAGAAGGATGCGGGGGATATACTTTCTAATCTTGTAGAGTGGCTTCAGAAAAGGGCAGTAGAACCCCTTATGGATAAGGAGACCACCGGCCTTATAGATTTAAAGACCTATTATGAACGGCCTGATATTGCCGCACTTTCGGAATTTATCATTGTCTTGGGCGGTGACGGGACGCTCCTAAGTGTTGCAAGACATATAGGCGGGAAAGGTACCCCGATTCTCGGTGTTAATCTTGGCAGTCTCGGTTTCCTGACAGAGGTTTCTCTTGATGAGATGTATCCCCTGCTTGAGGAAATACTTGCAGGTAAAATGATAGTTGACGAGCGTGTGATGCTGGATGCATCTATTCAAAGGGGTGGGAAAGAGGCTGCAAAATATTTAGTCCTGAATGATGTAGTGATCAATAAAGGTGCACTTGCAAGGATGATACTGATGGAGACCCGTGTGGGAGGAAAATATCTCAACATGTATCGTGCAGATGGATTGATTATATCAACCCCCACAGGTTCAACAGCTTATTCACTCTCAGCAGGAGGCCCGATTGTATATCCTACTGTAGGTTCTTTAATTATAAGCCCGATATGTCCTCACACCCTAACCAACCGTCCTATAGTAGTTCCGGATAATTTTGATATTGAGATTACACTGCATTCAGAAAATGAAGATGTACTTGTTACACTTGATGGACAGGAGGGTTTTCCCCTGAAATATATGGACACTATTACAGTAAAAAAGTCTGCAATAAAGACAAAACTTATTCTATCTCCCAAGAAGGATTACTATCAGATTTTAAGGCAAAAGCTACGGTGGGGAGATAAGCTTTTGTAGGAGCAAAGCAGAAGTTAGAGGGAAGATGTTAGAAGCAAGAAGTTAGAAAAAAGAAGAACCCTTCGACTATCTCAGGATAACAGAGCAAAGATAACCCACTCACCCGGGAGGGGAGAGGGTGCTTAGTTATTCCCTCCCCTTCAAGGGGAGGGTCAGAGCTTGCCCCCGAAGAAGTAATCGGGGGGGTGGGGATGGGGTTCTCTATAGCTTACATGCAACCGTTTCTGATTTGCTCATCAGATATTCGTGCATTGCCTTTGATGCCTTTTTGGCCTGGCCCATGGCCTTGATAACAGTAGCGCCTCCGGTGATGATGTCACCTGCTGCATAAACCCCTTCACGTGAGGTCTTTCCGGTTGCAGGGTCAACAACGATTATCCCTTTTTTATTCGTCTCAAGGCCCGGTGTTGTCTCTTTGATTATGGGATTTACTCCAAATCCAAGCGCCATTACAACTGTATCAACCTCTTCAATATATTCTGAACCAGCAACCGGTTTTGGGCTTCTCCTGCCGGAGGCATCCGGTTCACCGAGTTCCATCTTAATACATTCCATCCCTTTGACAAAATAGTTCTCATCACCAATAAACCGTACAGGGTTTGTCAGGAATTTAAAATCAACACCTTCCTGTTCCGCATGTTCCATTTCACGCGGCAGACAAGGGGCCTCTTCCCTGCTCCTCCTGTAATAAACCGTTACCTTTTCAGGTTTCAACCTCGCAGAGGTCCTTGCTGCATCCATTGCCGTATCTCCAGCGCCGATGACTGCGACCTTTTTACCGAGAAATACCGGGGTGAGGCTGCTGTCAGGAAATTGGTCGGCACGCATCAGATTCACCCTTGTAAGGAACTCGTTGGCAGAATATACACCGCAAAGGTTCTCGCCGGGTATGTTCATAAAATACGGAAGTCCTGCACCGGTTCCAACGAGCACTGCATCGTATCCCTCTGCAAACAGGTCGTCAATGGTAAGGGTCTTTCCTATGATTGCATTACAGATGATCTCAACACCCATCTTTTTCAGTATATCTATCTCAGTATCAATAACATCAATAGGAAGCCTGAATCTTGGGATACCGTATACAAGAACACCCCCCGGCCTGTGCAATGCCTCAAAGATAGTTACCTTATGGCCTAACCTTGCAAGCTCGGAGGCACCGGTAAGACCTGCTGGACCTGAGCCTACAATTGCAACCCTCTTCCCCGTCGGGGCCGCTACTTCAGGGACTTCAATAGCCCCGCTCATCCTCTCATAGTCTGCTGCAAAACGTTCCAGTCTCCCTATTGCAACTGACGGCCCCTTTTTTCCCACAACACACACCAGCTCACACTGTTCCTGCTGTGGACAGACCCTTCCGCATATTGCAGGTAACAGGTTATATTTTTTAAGTGTCCTCGCAGCCCCTATGTAATCACCGGCCTCTATCCTTTTTATAAATGAAGGAATATCTATGCCGACAGGACATCCCTTTACGCAGGGCGCCTTGCAGTTTTCAAGACATCTCTTTGATTCTTCAAATGCTGTAACCTGAACATAACCAAGTGGAACCTCTGCAAAATTTCCAACCCTCGCATGAGGCTCCTGCTCAGGCATATCATGGATATGTATCTGCATTCTTTCTTTATTTGATATTGTATTGCTCACAGATTATTCTCCTTAACCAACAAAAAATAGTAAGCAGTAAACAGTGGATGCAGGTTTTATCTGCTACCTGCTTACTGCTTACTTGAGGTCATTTTCAGTTGAATCACTTACACGCACACAATTCCATTGCCTTTTTCTCTAAAGGCACATACATCTTCTGGCGATAGACCAGTTCATCAAAATTAACCTGATGGCCGTCGAAATCCGGACCGTCTACACAGGCAAATTTTGTAGTACCCCCAACCTCAACACGGCATGCACCACACATTCCGGTTCCATCAACCATAATCGCATTCAAACTGACATAAGTTTTAATATTAAGCGGTCTTGTCAGTTCTGAAACAGCCTTCATCATCGGCACAGGGCCTATGGCAGTAACCATGTGAACAGGCTCATGTTTTAATATCTCTGAAAGCACATCTGTAACCAGCCCTTTAGTACCTGAACTGCCGTCGTTTGTTGAAACCTCAACCCTGCTGCAGATTGTACGCAATTCATCTTCCATAAGCACAAGTTCTTTTGTCCTTGCCCCAATAATACCAATTACCTTATTCCCTTTTGCAATCAGCTCTCTTGCTATAGGAATTATCGCCCCTGTTCCATAACCTCCGCCTATTAAAACACAGGTTCCATAATTGTCTACGTGTGAGTGTTGTCCCAGCGGACCTGCAAGGTCTGTCAGAGAATCACCGACATTCAGATTTATAAGTTCAGTCGAAGTTCTCCCTACTGCCTGAACAATAATCCTTACTGTCCCTTTTTCCTTATCCCAGCCGGAGATACTTAACGGTATCCTTTCCCCGTTCGGGCTAACCCTGACAATAACAAACTGACCCGGCTGCATCTTCTTTATGGCCAGGGGGGCTTCAATCTGCATCATTACTGTATTAGGTGCAAGTTCCTTTTTTCCCAAAATTTTAAATGACATATCTCAAACCTCTCCAATATATATTTACATAAAAAACTATTATCTAAGTAATTGCATACACTAACACAGGATAGGGTATTTGTGTCAAGAAAAATTTACATTTTGGAGAGGACTTTTCAGGAAATTAAATCACCATTATAGATAAGCTCTTTTCCCTTGATAATATCGTAAATAATTATGCCTCTGTCACCAAGTGTTATAACAAGCTGTCTGTCAATACTGCTGTTTTCCACATCAATGTCAGACGGCGGCTCCATATAATTGTTATGTACATGATAGATACCTATATATTTACCTGCCAAATCAACTGAACCGAGAAATGCCTTAAAATCATAAGGGGAGAGGATATACTTTGATTCAGAGTGAATATCATAGTTCGATATAAAATTCTTTATCAGGTCAACCTTTCTATCATTGTCAGGTTTTTCAGACTTCAGTACCTTAATCGTATTATCAATCATACGTTCATCAATCCCGACATTTATTAAAACCTCACGGCTATCACTCTTCTGAATAAAAGATAGGAAGTCCGAAACAGGGGAGTCTTCAAACTTATGAAGTTCGTCAGAAAAGACCTTATTCTTAGAGGGTATCTCATGTAACCTGATTTTAGGCCCCTTAGATGTATATTCCATAAATGCAATCCCGCCGATTTCTGTATTATTCAGTTCCCGTGACTGGACGACCCGTCTGTAGATATGCGTGACAGTATCCTTATCTTCCAGTGCCTTCAGGATATCACCGGAAGGTGTCTGGTCTATGTTAAATGTATACTTTTTAACAATAGCAATCTCTTTGAAATGGCCTATCAATCCGTAGGGGAAATCTGTTGTAAGCAGATTATAGAATACTACAGGCCCCTTCAGGAAATTGAGGTTCCTCTCTTTAAGATTGTTTATTGGAGAATTGAAAGGCGGGAAGACAGTTGCAAAAAATTCCAAGTAAAGAAGGAATACAGGGATTAGCCAGTAATTATTCAACTGACGTCTTGCCCTGTTAGTAAAGGTCTTTTTTCTACGATCAAAGAACCCATTGGTGTCAAATGAGTCGCCGTAATAGTCGAATCCATCACCTTTCATAGAACTTTTTAAAAACGCAATTTTTATACCAGAATAATTAAAAGGTGAACTCCCATGAACCGAGGCTTCACAAAGGGCCATGAAAATCAGCGGGACAGGAAAGTCACGCCTATCCTCGTAGATATGGATAGGCGGGGTTTTCCAACCCCGCCGGAGGGGGACATTCGGATAAAAATACTTGCAATGACTGTCTTTAAAAATTATAATGCAACAATTATGGTTAAAGCGGTGGGTATAAAAGCAGGGATAGGTGTCTTTTTTTTCATATCAATATTTTTTTCATTCCTTAACATTCATGAGGCATCTGCGTTAGATGCATCTTTATTAATATCATATTTCAATTCAATAGATAGTAGTATATTTATCCATTTGCCGGAAGAAAAAATAATCATTGCTACCCCTTCCCTAAATCCCCTCCCGCAAGAGGTGGGGAGACCCGAAGAAAAAACGAGCGGCGAGGAAACGGACTTTATCCCCCCTCCCTTAACTGAAGATGAGCATGAAGAAGGTGAACAGTCGGCAATGAAAATCCCCTCCCCATTGAGGGGGGAGGGTCAGAGCTTGCCCCCGAAGTATTTATCGGGGGATGGGGGTGAGCTACGAGAATTTTCTACTGAACAGGACAATGACTCATCGAACCCTGTTATTACGAAAGTATCTTCTTATATTGATTTCTTTACCACAAAGAGAGGTCATTCAATCTTTCAGGCATGGCTTAATCAGGCAGGGCCGTATATCCCTTTTGTTAAGGATATTCTTAGGGAAGAGGGGATACCGGAAGATTTGGCATTACTTCCTTTAATAGAGAGCGGTTTCAATGTAAACGCGAGGTCACCAAAACAGGCCGCAGGTATGTGGCAGTTCATGGCATCAACAGGGGCTATGTACGGGTTAAAGGTAAATAAATGGGTGGATGAGAGGAGAGATCCTGTAAAATCAACGAGGGCGGCGGCAAGACATCTAAAGGATCTTTACAACACGTTTGGCGACTGGCCGCTTGCACTTGCCTCATACAATGCAGGTAGCGGCAAGGTTAAGAAGGCAATTGAACGAACAGGCTCTGCTGACTACTGGGAAATTGAGGATACCAGGGCATTAAAGCCGGAGACACAGAACTATGTCCCCAAGTTTATGGCAGCAGTAATCCTTGCAAAAAATCCCGATGACTTTGGATTCACTATCACAGACGGCCCTGCTATTAAATATGATGTGATAGAAGTACCAGGTGGTATTGACCTCAATAGTATTACAAAAATATCAGATGCTGATTATGAGGAACTCAGGAAACTTAACCCGGAGCTTAAAAGCCAGATAACCCCTTCTGTAGAAATATACTATACTCTGCGTGTGCCTGAAGGGGCAGGGCCCTCCATTGTCGAAACCTACAATAAGCTGCCTCTTTCAAAAAGAGGGGTTTACAGGGAATATAGAGTAAGGAAGGGAGACACTGTATCTAAAATAGCAAAAAAGTACAGAGTAGATAAATCAACAATAAGAAATGCCAATAATCTCAATAAGAAATATAGGATTAAACCGGGTGATTATATAGTTGTTCCACTTATACCCTCTCTTAGAGAAAGTGATATGAAGCTAATAGCAACCTCTGAATTTTTATCAGACATTATATAAAAACATGTGTAAATTAAGATTAACTGTATAATAAGGTTGCAGGTTTTACTTGTGTGTAATATATAGGCACAAAATCCACTCCAATTACCTCTTTTAGGTACTTTGGTTACACATTTTAAAACAGGATTCCTATACAACTATTCATAAATAATAATAATTTGCTGAGTTATCATAGTGTTTTATATGTTTTAAATGGGTTTTGCCGGATTTTTTCAGAATTGCACAGTTTTTGCAATTCATATCTGAACATGACATTTAAAACAAACTCACAAAGGAGATGACAATGGAAAACGAACAGAAATTACGCGACCCGCAGACAAGTAAGATTGCAATGGACCTCCATCTTGCAAAGTTTAATTATTTCATGGCAAAAAAAGACTGGAAGTCGGCTGTTATGGAATTACAGCAGGCACTTAACGCAGTTATCGAGATACTTGACCATGCCAATAAGACATTAAGAAAGATTTCAGAAAAATATCAGCAGAACAAACCTGAGGTGACTGCTGTTGCTAAGGCAGAGACTAAGGTCGAAGGGAGTTTAAGGACTGAAAGGATTTCAGAGGATACAGTCCTTGTTGAATATCCGGGGAATAAGATAGTACTGAAGAAGATATAGATAATTATTCTTTATCTGTCTTATTTTTACCTTTTGGATTGCCTGTAAAAACATCAAACCTGAGGCCAGAGATTGGCCTCAGTGAGGTTACCCTGAAAACCAACTGCTTTATTGTAATCGGTTCGACCTTTTTTATTTCCTTTATAGTAGGCAAAAATATTAATGCCATACATAGTCTCAATACCCCTGAGCTTAAAAAGAGCCATTGAAGATTTGAAGTCATGCTAATCCTAATATTAGAAATGGAGATGGATACCGGAAGATAACTTGATAACCAACCTCCTGATATTGCCCCTGCAAATGTCCCGACTGCAATCAATACATTAAATATCGCAAAACTCTTGGCTAATTTAGGAGATGGGATTGAGTCATAAATAAAATTACCCATACTAAGGCTGAAACCAGCCCATGATAAACCTGCCAGCATCTGTACCATAAGGATATAATAGAAGTGTGAGGAAAACAGCCATAAAACAGGAACAACAGGTAATGTAAAACCTGTAATTTCAAGTATCTTTCTGTTACCGAATTTATCCCCGAATTTACCCCAGTTATGTAATGTCAGGAACTGTATAAGTACAGCAGTTGCAGAGACTGTCATAAACTGGAGGTAGGAAAAATGGAGGTCCCTGAGCATAAAGACTGAAAAGAATGGACCGGCCATCATTACTGAAAAGTGCATTAACCCGACATACACAACAAAACGGACAAAACTTGAGTGCCTGAAACCTGCAAGAAATTCAACTACACCGAAATCATCTTTGCCATCTACATCATAAGGCGGGTTTATTATCTTTGATAAAGAATAGGCTGACATAAGTCTTGCAATCAGGGCTATAAAAAATAGTATAGAAAAACCTATCCATACCCATGATGCCCCGGATTTTTCCGTAATATGGAGAATCCCCCCGCCAATTACCAATGAACCTAATGTAAAGATACTCATTATCTTGTTTCTGTAACCAAAATACGTACTGCGTGTCCTTTCAGGGACAATATCCCCCATCAGGCTGTTCCAGGGAGGTGTGCCGAGGTTTCCTCCGGCAAAGTATATGGTTACACACAATATTAAGAGATATGCCGCATAAGGTCTGAAAAGAAAAGGGAGTAAAAGGATAGGAATCCATGTAAGCGCCTGCGAGATAACCCCAATGAGCATAATGGTCAAGCGGTTTCGGATACGGTTAAGGATATTGATTGATATTAATTGAACCAATGCCCCCAATAGCGGGGGGATAGATGCAAGAAATCCTATCTGAGAGTTGGTTGCCTGGAGGAATATGGCAAAGGGGCTTATATAGCTTTCACCAATCCCTACCATTGTGGCAAAGTAGACACCATCTTTAATAGCATAAGATAGGCTTTTTGAGTCAGTTGAATTGTTTTCCATTTCTTGAAGTTTTATTATCGGAATGTTTTAACGCCTATTCTCGCACAATATTTTACAATATTGCACTCACTGCAAATAGGAGAAACAGGCTTGCAAAGATTCTGTCCGAATGTAACCAGGAGGTCATTATATATCTTCCAGTACTTCCGTGGCAATTTCTTTCTAAGGGCTTCTTCAGATTCATCCGGTGTCTTAGTTTTTATATAACCCCACCGGTTGGAAATCCTGTGAACATGCGTATCAACACAAATACCATCTTTATCATAACCAATAGTAACAACAAGGTTTGCCGTCTTGCGGCCGACACCCTTCAGCTTTAGAAGCTCATCTATATCATCAGGGACAATTGAATTATAATCTTCCACAAGTCTCTTACAAATCTCAATAATATTTCCTGCCTTAACCCTGTAAAACCCGGCAGGGAAGATAGCCTCTTCTATCTTTTCAACCGGAAGACTCATCAAAGCCTCCGGCGTATCTGCAAGAGCAAACAGCCTTCCGGATGCAGCGGCTGTTGTAGTATCTTTAGTCCTCAGGCTGATTATGCAGGAAATAAGTACCTTAAATGGATCCTTGGTATTTTCTGCGACGATGCTTACAGCAGGGGTGCTCCACTTATCTACATCTTTTTTTAAGATGGTTATTATTTTGTGAATGTCGTTGTCTTGCATCCGAAAATCTCCATAGCTCACCCTACCCCTACCCCCCTCCCGTCAAGGGAGGGGGGAGATTATGCATACTTTCATATCTCCCCTCCCCTTGCGGGAGGGGACTAAGGGGAGGTGGCCTCATTTTCATCAACCTTTGTGAGCCGAAGGCTCATGGCGGTTCATCCGAAAATGACCCCAAGTAAGCAGTAAGCGGTAAGCAGTTAGCAGATAAAGACTGCCTTTCCTGTTTACTGCTCACTGCTTACTGTTTACTATTTTCATTTCCCTTTG